>JACRHX010000023.1 GCA_016211955.1 Parcubacteria group bacterium
AGTTGTCATAACACTCCATGGAATGGTAGTACCTGTGGTGGCAGGATCTGTTGTTGCTCCAGCGCCACCAGAAAATACCGTTACCCCCCCGGCTACCCCACTCACTACCATCTGAAGGGTGGAGGAGATGGAGCCGGACATTTCATTGCCATTCGTAATGACAACACCTGCGTCGCCTGCGCTAGTAAGAATACTGATTCTTTGAAAACCTACCGACGAAGGGTTGGTAAACTGGTTGGTACCTGTTCCTCCTGTGGTGGCATTCGTACCAAAAAGAATTTGTACATATTCATTAGATTCTGGAAAATGAGTTGTCGCGCTTGATGGTAGGGTAAACGTATAGATATTGGAACTTGAGGTAACCCCCCACCGCCCAGGAGCAGATGTGGCACCAATCGTAGTGCCCGTAGCAGCAGTAAAAACAAAATTCGACAAATTAAATGCCGTGGAACTCCCAAAATTAAGATCAATGTCGGCAAAACCTACCGATCCCGTAAACGCGACGGGAAAAACTACGATAATAGTGCTTGCTTGGCTCAAGCCTGTTCCCATTTGAAATACAATGTTGTGATTTGATTTCTGACTGATACGAGATTCGGACATAGTATCACTTATGTTACGAAGAAAGGGGTCTGGTGGTGGAGGAGCACCCGTTGGTTGGATCACCTGGATGCGATTATTACCAGAATCCTCAACATACACCATACCGGCACTATCTACGGCAATACCCTTAGGAAAAGAAAAGAAACCATCGCCAGTTCCATACGATCCAAATTTAGTGAGATATGTAGCAGAGCTATCAAATTTTTGTACACGACTATTGGCATGATCAACAACATAGATATTGTCTGCCGTATCAAATGTAATTTTATACGGATTATTAAATTGACCGTTCCCACTCCCCTGCGAACCTATACTACTTACAAATGTACCACTACTATTAAACTTCTGAACACGGTTGTTTAGAATAATCGGTAACATATATGTTTCCAGAACTATCAAAAGCACATCCCGTTGGACTCTGAAACTGACCATTCCCCGTACCGGTTGACCCCCACTTAGCGAGAAACGTACCAGAGGTGTCAAACTTTTGAATACGATTATTACCCGTATCGGCAACATATAGATTTCCAGAGCTGTCGGCACATGCGCCATAGGGATCATTAAACTGACCATCACCAGTAACATACGATCCAAATTTGGAAATAAAATCACCATTACGAGTAAATTTCTGTATGCGATTATTTCCTGAAGACACCGCATTGGGATCAGAGGCGTCTACAACATAAATAGTATTTCCCGCCGCAACAATATCTCGAGGACCAGTAAATTGACCATTTCCTGTCCCATGAGAGCCCCATGTGGAAATAAACCCCCCCGTATTAGTAAACTTCTGAACACGGTTGTTGTTATATTCAACAACAAAAATTTCGGGAGCAGTACTACTGCCAACGATCGCGTCAATAATCGCGAGACCAGATGGATCATCGAACTGACTATTGCTACTTCCAGTTGATCCCCATTTTGTGAAAAAACTATACCCCGTATCGGCGAACACTTGTCGAGGAAAAATAATGAAAGTGCTTAAAAGAGCAATGACTAAAAAAGACGCTAAAAAGGAAACCCTTCGACTTCGCTCAGGGAATATCATACTATAGAACAACGCCAGTTTTAGAAGATAACGACGTAGGATTCATGAAGTATCGTTTCTTTAATGATACCAACAAATCATTTCTTCACGTATGTAGACAACTATTGTATTGAAAACAAATAATAGAGGAGTAGACACACGATAACTATTACACACCAACCAATACGTGACAAAAAGAGTCCCCTTTTTCTTGCGTCATGATAAACACTACGCAAATCAATAATACGTTCCGCAAGGGGAGAAAGCAAAATATCTTTCTTCTCTTTTTGAGAAGCGTGAATAACTTCGGGAGCCAACCCGAGACGACGCGATTCAAGGGTAAGCGCCCATCGGATATACATGCGAATGACATATCCCGCACAAAGAAGAAGGAAAAATAAAACAAAGCTCCATAGAGCAATTTGCTTAAAAGGAATAACAAAAAAATAAAGAGAGTTTTTCACCACACGCGCATCATTCTCTCCAAATCGCAATTGCGCCTCTGCCCTATAAAAACCAGATTCTAAAAGACCTTGGTCACTCATCCAACGAAGAGAAAATGTCTGCAATGTATGAGGAAAAAGCACGCGCACATCTTTTCCTTCATTAACAGGTATCACCGCCTTCTTTTTTCCCCATACATCATAAATGGTGATAGTCCCATGGGGTCGTATGTGTACATTTCCCATATTTTCAAAACGAATACGAAAAGGAATCTCGGCTTTTCCATATACCATTTTCTCCGTAGAAAACTCGCGAAAATCCCCCTCCTCACGGATATCACCCCCCACACGCACAAAAAGAGATGCTGATACATAACTTGACACACCCCCCTCCTCCTGTTTTGTAGATCCATTTGTTTCCGGTTCAATACCCACAAGAAGAAAGGCATAATGACCTCCCGGCGGAGCATCATAGGGGACGTGTACCGCAAAAGGTACTTCGATGCTCTGTTCGGCACCCAAAAATAAAACCTGTTTAGGCACATCAACCCATCGTTCCATAGAGTCAATTGGTGTTTCAAAACTATGAGAATTTTCATTTTTTTTCATATCAGCCACAGACACACGAACAGAAAGAGTATAAGGATTAAGATTGATCACCTTGACTGTACTTTTCCAAACATCTCCATGGCTCAAGTTTACCTGAAACACAGGTGGGGTAATTGCAACCGACAACGCTTTTTCTGATGCAAAAGACGTTGTACCCATAACAACGCCGGTCAAAAATACCGAAATAAAAAGAATAGTAACACTAATGTGCTGTGTCATTGAAATCGGTGTGATACAAAAGAAAACAAAAGAATAATGACAAAAAGTATTCCTAAAGAAATAAGTAGTATCTTTTGAGGAACGACCCAAAAGAAAACAGAATCCTGGAGTGATCCGTGCTGATTGTCCTGATATGCAACATTAAGACGTGCCTTATAACGACCGAAGTTTTTATCACCCTCCCAAGAAGCCACAAAATGAGATGTTGTTCCTGGTTCAATCGACGCAGCATTGTTATTTGCGTTAAGTGTCGCTACCTCCTCCCCGCGCGCATCATAAATGTTGATCTCTCCTGTTGGTGCTAATGTGCGAGTCCCCGCATTTTCAATGCCATACTCAAAAGAAGGCGCCGTACGTATAAAAAATGATTTTGTGGAGATAAATTTTTGCAATTGAAGAAGATCGACATTACTATCCAAAACCTCAAGATTAATTAATACCTGGGGAGCACCATTCCCCACCCTACCCTCAATATCCTGTCGCACGGAGCCATGGGGCAGAGCAATAAACGCATGATACCTCCCCGGCGTTGCTGAAGGATTCACTGTAATCAAAAAATCAACACTTCGTTTTTCATTTTTTTGAATATCAATAGTCGACGGAAATGAAATCCAGTTCGCAAGAGATCCTCTCGTGTTTTTTGCCCCCAGAAATTCAACTTTCGCGCCATCGTTCACAATATCCTCAACGAATGAAAAAAGAGTAAGCGGACTATTGGTAGTGTTGGTAAGTGTTATCGATTCCTTAATAATATCTCTTGGTTTTGCCTTTTCATCAATTACGAGAGGAGAAATTTTAATGAAACCATCCCCCGCGAAAACACTTGTGTGAGAAAGAAAAAAAAGAAAAACAAGGGCAATAAAAACAACGAATCTATGTTTCATAATATGCACAGATACCATTCTCTTATTATATCAAAAAATCGGTGTGATGATATACGCAAGCGTATTATTATAAGTCCCCGCAAACTGTGTCGAGGTAAGTTCTATTTTAAACACGATATCAGTAGATTCATTGTTAACAGGAATGGAACTATAGGCTATCTCACGCGCGGTACTATCGAGCTGTGCATACGTGTCATTAGCTGCAAAACGAGTTGCGGTACCACTCCCCAATGTTGCATCGGTCGTATGATATCCATACGCCCCCGACTGCCCAGTGGGAATACTCCACGCAAGGGGAGAGGCGTTGGTACCACCTACCGTGGGAACAGTCCTACTTGTGTCACTCAAAAGCAGCTGTGTCTGATACATACGTACTACATAGCCAATCGTTGCATTTGTTGTCACAGTAAGCCGTTGTGCCGCCTCAACAGGAGAACTGGACACAACACTTCCAAAAGGAACTGTTGTTGCTGTGGTAGTAACGTCGGTCACGATACCCGCAGTATTCGTACCCGACGAAAGACCTCCTACTGTAAAAGTAAGAGTACCGCTTGCGGTAGAAAGGCTTGGAAATACATTACTTGCATTTTTGGGCACAGAGAGATTACTTCCCGTATCAAATAAACGAAAAAAGAACGTTGTATTTGTGGGAGCACCGGCACGTTTCAAGGTAAATTCGAATTCTGTTGTCGTGGTTGCGGCAGGGTTAAAGGTACTCGCAGATACGCCAGATTCATTGTGTCTCCCCGAGGTGGTTGAATCCGTAAGCACTCTTGTGATAATCGTATCATTGTCGGCATCAACGCCATTCCCATAACACCATCCTGCATATAAGGTACAACTTGAAAGCTCTACCGCATTTAAAACACCCTGAGAAAAATCAGAGTATTGTGAATATTGAATTTTAAATTTTACATTACTCCCCGCCACATTTGCCGTTTCTGCAACAGTAACACGCAATTTGACAACATTTGCATTGTCTACTTGCGAAGGCGTCCCGTTTTCTACAGCAAGTGCCGTGGTAGGAGTCTCATTGGTTTCGTCATCATACCAACGCCAATTACGTGTCTCGGGGCGATATCCCGATGTGGTTACAGAGGGGTAAAAGGTATACGTATCTAATGCCGTGCCATCGGATTTCACCATTCTGAAACAATACGTAGTAGCGGGAACCGCCCCATTATCCTGAAGTATCCAATCATATTCAACATCCTCCCCCACCCCAACCTGGAATGGATTAGAGATGGTTGGATTTTCTTCTTCATAACTTCCAGCTCGATCTGAAACACTCAATACCAAATCGCCCGCCGTAGGTGGATTTCCAGAAAGTTGCGCACCATCGCTAGGGGTACCATTGAATCCCCTCCAAATCGTCGAACTCGCCGTTCCACCCGTATCACTCCAATTCGTAACACCGGCACACGTACTGCTTACCACCCCATATTGTAACTTGAACGCCTCTGTTGATGTGGGGAGTGTACTACTTCCCACAAGTATCGACATACGTAACTTTAATTGTTCCATGTTTGCGGGAGGAAGATCGCTTGCTGTAATTCCCGTATTTTCGCCCAAATCCATAGCGCCAGCCGGCCAAGGATCGGTTGGTTTTACAGCATCATTATTCGCATAAAACCGAAAATAGTTTTGAGTCAATGTATAATCTGCCGCGTGTGTTTCTGGAATATAAAAAAAGCTAGATATAATTTGACTCATACCGACAAAGACCACAAAAAACGTCTTGATATTTTTTCTACGATTATTCACCATTATTACTATTGTTTTCGTTCGGATTCTTCACGCTTATTGTCGAAGAGGTGGAAACCACCGCTTTGTTCTCCTGAAGTGGTGCTTGGGGAATGTCTTTTGAAAATGGCATCTTATCTTCGTGCCTTCCAATCAACAATGATTCGCCAGAGGTCATATCGTACCCATACGTCTGCATACCGCCACTTGCATCCCGCTTCTCCCACATCACCACAAAACGAGGATTTTCCGATTTTTCATTTCCTGCGCTTAGTTGAGAAACAATCCCCGTTTCAGTATCATACATAAACACCTGCCAGACTCCATTTTTGTACGCCTGCCATGTAATGCGGTCCCCGCTGATACGAGGAAACATGTCATGCCATGAATTCTCTGTAAGTTTTTTAATCCACCATGTCTGTGGTGTAGAAGACGATACTTCTTTCTCTCTTTGCGCCATAAAAATCTCCCAGTTATTATCCACCCACCCTTGCCAAACAATAACATCCTTTTGAATTTGGGGGTTCATATTATTGAAATTCGCATAGGTAAGAGCTGTTGTAGACGCCGTTGTACGATCATACACCATTATTTGCCATGTATTATTAAGCAATGCCTGCCAAATAATTGAGTTTCCATAAAGATCTAGCGCGGGAAACAATGCATCTTCAACCCCCTGTGAAATTTGACGTACGGAACCATTTTCTTTCAAAAAAACTCCTCGATTCCCCCCATTTTCACTCTTACCCAAAAAGACGGTAGGAGCCTCAACGAGAGATTCCGTAGAAGTTGGCAATGCTTGTATGTTGTTTTTAATACAGTAATAACTTCCATCCTCAAACTCAAGACATCCTTGCCTAATACGTTCTGTAATTTCGTCTTTAATTTTTTCCCGCATTTCGCCCGTGGCTATTTTCATCCTAAACTCCTCCTCAATTTCACGACGGATTTGTTCACGCAATTTATTTATATCAACGCTCTCATTTGTTAGAGTATTTGCTGTGGATGTTGCCAAAACTGAAGGAGAAATACCTTCTTTTTGTATGACCTCCTCTACGGGCACCGATGGTTTCGAACGAGAAACAATTTCATTATTGTTATTTTGAATATCGCCAAGGGGAATAGTACTCATAACACTCACGTCTGGTGTGCTCGATGGTAATTCAGTCAATGCATCTTCAATTGTATGACGTATTTCAGAAGAAGAGGGCGTCTGTTCATCTCCCACCAAAGCAACACTCCCCTCTGTTTCTATGCCATATTCTTCTGGCTTAAACTGTGCAAATGCAGGAAAGGCAGGAAGAAAAACAAAAGCGACAATCATGAATATTGCAACATATTGTCCAAAACAGAATCCTTTCTCTTTCCTGGTTCTTTGCATATGCAAAGAACCAGGAGGTATGATATCCTGTACCTTTTGCGAAATATTTTTATTTGTACCTTTTAACATAAAGAAACCACACAAAGACCTACCGTCCCACTCATGGCTTCATAGTTATTCTACCCCCTTATAAAAAATCAACAAATTAAAAAACTGTGAAAAAGATGTGCACAAAAAATAGATCTCTTGCCCCCTTGTATCTCACATTTAATATTTGGTATCGTGTAAAAGATGCGGGTATCGTATAATGGCTATTATGGCTCCCTTCCAAGGAGCAGACACGGGTTCGACTCCCGTTACCCGCTCAAACGAGAAGTTAGCTTTTAGCTACTAGCTTCTAGAAAAAACGAAGAAGCACTATCCTAACAGCTAAAAATCTAACAGCCAGAAGCTAATCTTGTTACCAATGCACCTCTTCAATCGTTTTAATACTAAGAAGGTCCTCGATGTAACAACCCTTGTGAAGGAGGCAAAATCAGGAGACTCCAAGGCCTTTGGAGTGCTTTACGAGCAGTATGCGCCAGGTATTTATCGGTTCACCCTCCTCAAAACAAGTAGTAGGGAGGATACAGAAGATCTTGTACACCAAACCTTTCTCAAGGCCTGGGATAATATTCAATATTATGAAGATAGGGGGGCATCGTTTCAGGCATGGCTTTATAGTATTGCAAGAAACACGGTTATTGATTACTATCGCACAAAGAAAACAACAGCGACCCTCGCAAGCTACACAAGAAACCCCTTCGAAGAACAAAAAATCTTTGAATACACAGAATCTAATGTCGAATTCAAGATGCTTAAACAACACATTGCCGAACTTACCCATACTGAACAAGATGCCCTCCTCCTCCGCTATGTTGAAGATCTCGATCATCGCACGATTGCACAAATGCTGCTAAAAAGCGAGAATGCAACAAAAGTGCTCATCCATAGAGCAATTGCAAAATTAAAACAAAAACTAGACCCGCGATGAACGATATTCTAGGTACAATTAAAAGATTGAAACATATCGAACCCGAAAGGGCCTACTTAAAACATTCTAAAAAAAGGTTATTTGCCTATATCAATCCCACCACTCGTATCAACATTTCTGCCCTTACACTTGCTTCAAGCCTAAGCCTGTGTAGTTTGTCACTCTTTTTTATATTTCATGGAACTCCTTCTACACCAACCCCCCTCGCAAGCCTTGATACAATAACCCTTACTGAAGAATTTAATAAGATAGATCTCCAATCAAAAATTACAGAGGTAAAAACACGTGACTCGAAAAATCGCGCTATAGATAGGGCCATCCAAAATCTCGCCTACACGGGAAAATCTTCCCCACAAAATATCACAAGTCCAGAGGAGACAAATGATAAAATAGATCAACTACTTGATGAACTCCTTTAATATGCTACACGTTACCTCTAAAATTTCTCTCACAATACTGCTCGCAAACGTACTTTTATTGTATTCCCCATCCCAAATAGCTTTCGCAAAAGATCAAGACACCTCCTCTCTTGAACGTAAAATACAAGTATTAAAAGAGACAAAAAAAGAAGAAGCACCCGCAAACCAAACCCTAAAATTAAAAAAGGGGATCCTCTACGATCTTTTTGATCTCGTTATCGAAGAAGATGAAAAGCTCGGTAGCCAACTCGTTGAATCACATCTTTCAACAAGCACACAAGAAATATTCTTAACCGCCCTCTGGGATGATGAGCAATGGTATTTCACAAAACGCCTTGAAACAAGTAAGGCCACCTCGACCGATGCCATTACACGCATCACAAAAAACATTAAAAAACATCGCCAGGAGGTCCAAGACATACTCCAGAAACAAATATCAGGTATGATTCTCGTTGGAGATGCGGAATACACCCTTATCGTCGCAGAAAAACGTCTTAGTGAAATCAAAGATGAAATCAAAAATATCCCACCTGAAGAAAAAAAGAACGTACTCCTCGACAATTATCTCACTAAAATCCAAGACCAACTCGAAGAAACGCATATAATGATACAAGAAACACGAGATATATTTGAAAATCTCAAAAATAAAAAAGAATATGAAATGGGTGTAAAAAATATTAGCAACGCAAGCGAGCTCATTAAACTCATGTACGAAGAATTTATCGCAATGGGACGTCTCACCGGCAACCCACTCCTCCCTCAAGACAAACAAGATACATCAGACAAAACCTAAAAACCCCATACAGGGTTTTTAGGTTTCACTAACTCTACATTTCCGCTATCTTTTTTCGCTGTTCCTCAATATCAAGCTCTTTTGTCTTGGGAGCAATTACTTCCTGATATTTCTTTTCTAATGTAGCTACTTGCAATTCATATCTGCTCATACGCTCCTTTAGTTCTCTATCGAGCCTATCCGCCTCAGCATTTAATAACTCATCCCCGCTTTGTTCAGCATTTTTTCTCATTTCAAAGATGGTAGTGGCAATAACCTTCATATTTTCTCCCTCCACATCTTGATTCTGCTCTAACGCCACAAGAATCTTTTCAACTACGCTTTGTGGTAATTCATGTTCAAGCATGGCTTTATACCGCTCCCCCTCCTCAAGAGAAATCAAACCTCCTTCTACAAGTATACCCACATCACTCAACACATCATCTTTGGTAACCATGCAATGAAATATTACTTACCACCAAGAAGACGTTTAAAATATGCCTTCATCTTTCCAAGAAGCGCTTCTTTCTTTTTACCCGTAGTATCTATTATATTTTTTTGATGCTCTATTGTTTCTGGTGGTTTTTTTAGCGTCTCTGTTCGCATGTCTTTGACCTCCCTTGCAGTTCTTGGTTTCTCCTTTTGTTGGTCCTCTATTCGAAATATTTGTTCTTGTATAGCACTCTTTCGCCTACCAATATCCTTGCCTTGTTCAGTAGAATCCTTCAGCGTTTGAGTGAACTCGGCCATACGTTCATCCCTTTTCTCCCTATAACGAAGTCGAATATGCCCTTTGTCTTCCTCCGAAGCCATAAAAACTTCATGCTCCTCTTCACGCGTTTTTTCTGCATTTTCTTCTTTTAACTTCCGTTGTTTTTCTATGCGGTCTTGATCAATTCTTACCGACAGTTCATTTAATTCCGCCAGCTTCCCCCGCAATTCTCTTATTTTTTTATCAGCTGAGCTATCTTCGTTGTTTCCAAAACCGCCAGGTCTCGCGTCTATTCCCATATTTTTGAATAAAATTTAAAGAATTAGTTTGCTCTTTTCTCTTAGAATACCCTCCCCTTCATACGCATGTCAATTTTTTTTATATCCCATGAAACCCTTCGACAAGCTCGTGGAATATCATTTCACAAAATCCTCACGCGTATGAACGACATAACGAGAGCGTGAGGTGTACGAAAGAGATAGGGTGTCGTAAAACTGTTCTGTTTGAGTTCGATGGTGTAATCGAAC
>JACRHX010000024.1 GCA_016211955.1 Parcubacteria group bacterium
ATAATAAGCCCGAGGGCATAGGCAATTCCCATAAGACTAAAATTTTTTACCTTCTCTTCCTCACTACTTGCATCAGCAAGAGAAGACCACGCCACCGCAATGTTCCCCCCCATGAAACCACTAAGAATACGGCTTAAAAATAATAACGACACGCGATGAAAAGCAACACCAATCCCAAAAAGAATATATCCAAAAAAAGCACCGAGAAGGGAGTACAAAATAACCTTTTTTCTCCCTATCTTATCTGAAAGAGCCCCTAGAAACGGTGCACCAAAAAGTTGCGCAAATGGATAAAGGGCGAGCACCAAGCCAAACATCAAACTTCTCAATGTATGTGAATAGGTGGCATGAACAACTCCCGTCGGATCAAAAAATAAAGGAGCGAGGATGGGAATAACAAGCCCGAACCCAAACATATCTAAAAAAACTGTAAAGAAGACAGGGGAAAACGATCGAAATTGTTTTTTCATAGACCTATTACCTCAACCACCTTCCGATGTGAAGTATGTCCCGTTTTAATAGTGATACATGATTTTGCCACATGAAAATATTCCGCAAGAAGTTCAATAATCGCTTTATTTGCCTTGCCATCACGAGGATATGCGCGCGTAGAAACAACATAAAGTGTCTCATCAACCTTAACAACCTCATCCTTTGACGCATTTGGTTTTGCAGTAACAACTATTTTCATACAGCCTTAGAGCAAAGAAATAATCTGAAACCCTTTCTCTTTCATCTCCTCTTGTGACCAAAATATTAATTCCTCTGTTTTAAATTTCCCCACAAACCCAACTTTTTTCTCTATACTTCTTCCCGTGAGAAGCCTGGTTACAGGATCAACCTCTTCAAGAAGAAGTGTGTCACCTTCATTAATCTCAAAATCATTGAGTCGCAATTCATAGGTTTTCTTTCCTGCCATAATTAATTCAAACCACTCCGTATCAACCTTCTTTTTTATTATAGCCATATTGTATTCATAATTGTATTAAAGAATTTTGCTCAATGGACACTCCTCGTGCTTGTGTCGTCTTGCTAGACAGTACTTTCTACCATACTCTATCAATCGATAGGTGGTAACAAACCAATCTTTTCTAGGGACGACCGCCATCAAATCTTCTTCTATTTTGTTTGGATCAGTTTGTTTACTTAATCCAAGCACTCCCGCAAGACGTTTTACGTGCGTATCAACGGCAATACCCTCTACAACACCATATGCATTTCCTAATACTACATTCGCTGTCTTTCGCGCAACGCCTGGCAACATCATTATTTCATTCATCGTGTGCGGAATCTTTCCGCCAAACTTCTCTTTCACCATCTTCGCTGCCGCAAGAATGTTCTTCGCTTTATTTCGATAAAATCCAGTAGAATAAATATCTTTTTCAAATTCCTTTTGATGTGCCCTCGCATAATCCTCAAGAGTCCTGTATTTCTTGAATAACCTTTCGGTAACTTCATTCACCTTTTTATCGGTACACTGTGCCGAGAGCATCACCGCAACAAGAAGTTCCCAATTATTTGAATACCGAAGCATCATGCCAGCATCCGGAAACAATCTCTTAAGAACTCCGAGAATTTTTACCACTCTCTTTTTTTGTTCTTCGGAAACACTTTTCTCCATAGAAAGATCCTATCACATACACCGCCCATGCCAAGATTAAATATTGCAAAATAACAGCGACGTGTTAAGGTGTCGATAGCACTAAAAGCACAGAGAAGGTGCCCACATGCAAGGAGATCGCTATTTAGATATCCTTGAAAATTTTAATACTAAAATACTTGAAGGACTCACCCGATTGCTTAGCGAATACAAGGATGAATTTAAAAAGAGGCCTATTGGGGCGTTTCATGCGCTCACTACACATCTCGCAAATCAAGCGATTTCTAAATTCAAAACACTGTATCCCGAATACTCCAAATTAGAAGATGCGACACTTCATATGCTTCTTATGAGTACCATTCTTGAAAAATTTAATGAAACGCTCCCTCTCGATTACCCCTATATCATAGTATTTTTAGATATCGAAGACGGAAGTACCACGCCTCCACATAGCCACACTTCCACGCAGCCTTATTCCCGCACTCTATGAGACTCTTCACACCAATATCGTTCCTATCTGTTTCATAAAAACACGAAATGATCTCGTGAACCCATCCCTCCGCTTCCCACATGTAAATTTCTTAGGTCAATAAAAATCCCGCTCATCGAGGCGGGTTTTATTATCTACTTGAAACACGATTTGAGTAAATCTACATTTTTTTTATCGGGTCCATTGCCATCAAAACCAGGTACCTCTAAAATCCACGCCTTATCATGAAGCCGTTTTTCCCTTGCAAGATTTTCAAACCCCTCGAGACCAATATACCCCTCACCAATATTTTCATGTCGATCATGATGAGAATTAAATACTGTTTTCGAATCATTCACATGAAGTGCAACAACATTTTCTAATCCAACCTCCTTATCCCACTCATCACAAAACTGCTTCACATTTTTTTTAGTGTATCCCTCTACAATCCCCGCCTCGAACGCGTGCGCCGTATCAATACATATCTTAATTCGAGATGAATCAACCCCCTTAAGCATCAACCCCATCTCATGCGCGCTTGATCCCAGCTTCTGCCCGCCCCTCGCAGAATTTTCCATAACAAGTTTTGTCTTACCGGGAACCAATTTTAAAATCCTTTTCATGCCAAGAACCGCCTTTTTAATCGCCTCTTCCTTTGGTGCCTCTTTCCCTGAACCTACATGAAAAATAAGTCCATCTGCCCCCATACGTTCTGCTATCATAAGATGATCGGAAAGATTTTTAAGCGACTTCTCATACATACCATCATCAAGCGTTGCGAGATTAGGGAGATATGCGGCATGTAAATAAACAGGGCCAATATTCCACTCTGCTCGAATATTCTTAAACATTACAACATCCTCATCGCTTGGTATTCTCACCGCCCATTGCTGAGGAGAAGCACCAAAAAGTTGAATGCACTCTGCACCAATTGCCGTAGCATTCTCTATGCTTTTATAAAGTCCGCCAGAGGCAGACACATGTGCTCCAATTTTAGGTTTCATATTTCTAAAACTTCATTAAGTACGTGCTCTAGCATTTGATCTTGGTCGTCAAACACAAACCGCCCTTTAAATTTCTTATCCGCCAAGAGTAGCGGCATCCAATGTTTATCATCAGCCCACATGGCATGAAATGGTATTTCATCCACATGAAACCACTCGGGTCTCATCTCCTCACTTTCCATAGGCTCACCCTTCATGTCACACGCCAAAAACACATGCACTTCCATTTCATCAGGCTTATCCTTCCAGGCAAAATCAAGAATCCCTACCCTATTCAATACGCTAGCCTCAAGTCCCGACTCCTCAAAAAGTTCTCGTTTTGCTGCAACCTCCACCGTCTCCCCCTCCTCCACTTTTCCTCCGAACCCATTCCATTTTCCCATTCCAAATCCACGCTTCTTCATTCCCAACAAAACATGAGGATGCTTATGCACAACACACAATATAAGAACTTTTTTATTCATCAGGATTCACAAAAATATATTACCATGCTAGTCTACCAAAAGATCTTCAAAAAATAAAAAAGAGACCCTCCTTCGCGTAAAACTCCCACCAACGCTAAAGCTTTGGTGGACAAGTCGGAGGGCACAAAGGGAGGTGAACACGATGCCAGTATGTAAGGATTGTAAGAAAATAGCACATAGCGGAGTAGTCAAGGTGTGTAAGCGATGCAAAAAGACAAGCGATAAAGACCCGAAGACACTCAAATATTGTACCGAATGCGCAAGGGCACTAAACGTGTGCCGATCCTGTGGTAAAAAATTAAACTAATTCTTTAAGTCCTCGTCGAGGGCTTTTTAAAACCGAGGTATTTTATTTCCCCACACATCAACATGTTCCAAAAACATAGCAAGTGGCCTCACCCATGTATGATGTTCACCATAGAGAGCACGATACACTACCATCTCCTCAAGAGTTTCACTGTGTTTTGCAACCCCAATCACCTCATATCTATTTCCTTTATAATGCTCATATATTCCTAATTCTATTTCTCCTTCCATACTCCAGATAATTTTTTAAGTACATTATTAAAATCAGAAAGTATCTTAAGCGTTGTGAGCTCTTTGGGGTCAATCCATTTGTGGTCTTGCCCCTCCCAATCAAGCCTCACCTTATCGGTTTTTACATCAACAAGTACAGGATGAACAATCCATGTCTTTTTGTATTTGGGGGCATTGGTGTGGAATATTTCACCGAGACGGATGCTTAAAATATCTTTTTTCTTAATGCCTGTCTCCTCTTGTAACTCGACCCTTACTTTTTCTTCCAAACTTTTCTTATCATCAAGAAACCCAGAGATACCATTCCAATACCCCGGATAAAAATGTAACTCCTTACTTCTCTGTACAATTAAAATCTTCCCTTTATACCTCACTACACAATTAATCACAGGTGCCCAGCGTATGTTTGTATAATCAACCTGTCCTGGTTTTGCTTTAAATATTTTGATTCTTTTTTTCATACTGGTTCTTAAAATTATAATTCTATTATCTGCTTATCGAACCCGAAATGTTCTTCATATATTAACTCTATCCTTCTTGGTTTTAATATATACCAAGAATCACCCTGTAACACGTCATCAGTTTCTTCTGGAACTTGTTTCCTCCTCTTTATATAATGTTTCTGCGCAAGATCGAATCGTGAACCCCCTATCTTTTTAGCAATGCCCTCGAACTGTATTCCTAGATTGTCCTCCCCCCGACCACTTATCGTAATTGTTCCCGCAACTTTTCCATCTCCAAGAATTGCCCGAGAATGTCG
>JACRHX010000025.1 GCA_016211955.1 Parcubacteria group bacterium
GAACGTAGAAGAATACCTATACCAAAGACACTACCGATATTCTCGGTACGAAATATTATTACACCGTTTTTGCTGAAAATGCGAAAGGTGTCGTCGCTTCTGGCGCGATCATCGCTACCCCACCTTCATCTGTTTCTGCAGCTCCTAGTCAAACACATCAGGAAATTGCACAACTTCATTTTAAGGACATCGTTACTCCACAGATTAGTGTTGCTCCACTTGTATCACCTTTCCTTACGGTACGTTCACAGATCGGAGATCGTGAAGTAGTGCGTCCCGTTATCTCCACAACACCCATTGAGACAACAACGAATACATCATTAACGTTTGCCTTGTCACAAGAAAAAGAACAAAAAGTAGTACAGTTTGCTATGTTACAACTTGGTGCCACTTCGTATCTTCTTGCCCCTACCGAAACAAAAGACGCTTTTATGGCACGCGTTACTACTCCACAAGAAAAAGGAACCTATGAGGCTACTGTCTCTGTGATCTACAAAGACGGAACAACGGAGGAGATAAAAACAAACATTCTCGTTGATCCTACGGGGTATGTGTATACCAAACAAGGAGATGAAGAGTGGCGTGTTCCTAATGCTCACGTTTCGCTTTACGTTCAAGATGAATCGACAAAAGAGTTTACTCTATGGAATGCAACACCTCATGCGCAGAAGAATCCATACACAACAACGGGAGATGGAATATTCTCTTTCTTTGTGCCTCTGGGAACCTACTATCTCACCGCTTCAAAATCAGGATACGAGGATGCAAAGACGGATGTGTTTACGGTGGAGACGAAGCTGGTGACGAAGGTGATGGAGATGAAGCCAATAGGGTTTGAGGCAGTAGTAAATGTTGTGCGTGAAAGTAAAATACGTGATCGTGCCACGTTGTGGAAGTTGTTGGGCTTCATTGCACTTGTCCTTATGTGTGCAGTTGTGTTAAGAAGAGCAAAATATGTCAGCACAATCTAGTAATCAAAAAAGAATTGTTGTTGTGGGGGGTGGGTTTGGTGGCATAGAAACAGCGCTCGGTTTGTTGCATAAAAAAAGAGCGAATACAAAAATTACGCTTATTACGAGTATCCCGCATTTTGAATACACACCCGCACTCTATCGTGTTGTTGCCGGTGCCTCCCCACTTGAAACGTGTATCCCTCTTAAAGACATTTTTGGGGGTAAGGATATTGAAATTGTTCGAGACACAGTTATTGATCTAGATATCGAAGAGAAGTTTGTAAAAGGAGTTTCCGGGTCTGTATATGCTTTTGATTACTGTGTTCTTGCTTTGGGGAGCGAGGTTGCATATTTTGATATTCCAGGACTTAAGGAGCTTTCGTTTGGTTTTAAATCAGTTCATCAGGCGTTACGTCTCAAGCGCCATCTTCATGAAATTTTCGATAGTTGTAGAGAGGGCACTTCGGAAGAGAAGGTGTGTGCGTGTCATGTTCTTGTTGTGGGTGCTGGAGCGACGGGGGTTGAGCTCGCTGGAGAGCTTTCGATGTATTTAAGACGGCTCGCAAAACAACATAATTTTCCCCCTGAATTTATTACCCTTGATCTTGTTGAGGCGGCACCGCGTATTCTACCAACGCTTAAGGAGGACATATCAAAAGAAGTTACGTATCAACTTCGAAATTTGGGGGTTAATATCTTTTTGAATAGGACGGTAGTAAAAGAGGAGGTAGAGACTGTTTTTCTTAAGGACATGCAGATGAACCCCGCTAGAAGTTGCGAGGGCTCGCAGCGTACCTATGGAGGTTCAACCTCCATAGGTACTACTTCTAACGGGGTGAAGACAAAAACACTTATTTGGGCTGCTGGTATTAGAGCGCACCATCTCTATAGAGAAATTCGTGGCTTAACATGTGATGAAGGGGGTAGGGTTGTTGTCGATGAATTCCTTCGCGCCGTAAATGCCGAGAATGTGTATGTGATTGGTGATGGTGCTTCAACGCCGTATGCCGGCATGGCGCAGACAGCGTTGCGCGACGCTCGATTTGTTGCTGATACTATAGTAGCAAGTCTCTGTGGTAGAAAGATGCGTGAATATGTGCCATCTTCTGTGTCCCACATCATACCCGTAGGAGAGGGGTGGGCAGTGGCACTTATTGGTCACTGGCGTTTTTATGGAAAATTTGCATGGTGGTTACGCCGTATTGTTGACCTTCGTTATTTTCTCTCTATCCTTCCACTACGCAAGGCGCTTCTTGTTTTTAGAGAAGGCACATCGCTTTGTGAATCTTGCGAGGTGTGTTCAAGCGCAGAAAATAACACATAGAAAGTAGAAGTATCAAATTCATGACGATCGTCAGGTATTTGATATTTTGACATAAAGATAGTTTTTTGTTATTTTTTTAGTAGTTCTTGGGAATAAAAAGACAAAGGATGTTATTATACTTCCGATTTATAAGTAAATAACGAAAAGCCCGCCAAGGGCTTTTGTATTTTAGGTAAGGCTGAATTAGCACTCTTGACATTAGAGTGCTAATTGATAAAATTGATAGTAATGATTACAGAGCGACAGGGGCATATTTTGAAGCTTGCGCTTGATAGATACTTGCGCGATAACGATGCCATTACTTCGGGGAGACTTTTTGAAGGAGGTGGTTTTGAATTGAGTCCTGCAACATTGCGAAACGAACTTGCGCGTCTTGATGAATTGGGGTATTTATACCAATCTCATACTTCGGGTGGACGATACCCAACAGACTTGGCGCTTCAGTGGTTTGTCGAAGAATTTGTATTACATACATTAGATCCTGATCGATTTTCCGACTCCCTCGAACATGAATTTGTTGCCGTGAATCCTAACCAGAATTTCTTTTATAATTTTGCACAATTTGCGGCAGATACGTGTGATAGTTTTTGTAATGTGCATGTGGATGAGGTGAGTTATCAGGCAGGACTTGATGATTTATTTTCACACCTTGATACTGATTCACCGGACACCATGCGGACAATTGTACGCGACATCGAGCGTCTCAATAGGCGGTTACGAGATTTTAAGAATAAACAGAACGATAAGGAATATTTAGAGATATTTATTGGGGAGAAAAGCCCTGTTACCGATAGTAAAGACCTTGCGGTGTTACTTCTCAAGATGCATAATGCTGATTTCGATGGCGTAACCGTTCTTATCGGTTCGAAACGTATGCCTTACACGAGAAATATATCCTTTTTAGAAGCGTCGAAACAGTTTTTAGAAAAAATGTAAAAAAAGTGCTTAGTAATTAGTTCTTAGAGCTTAGGGAAGGCCAACACATGATTTCCTAAGTCCTAAGTCCTAAGTCCTAAGAACTAACAACATGGATCAAGATACTACACAAAATAAAAACGAAGAGGAGAAAATTGAAGAGGGCCAAGAAGCTGACATTGAAAAATTAAAACGTGAAAGAGACGAAAATCTTGCGGGCTGGCAGAGGGCGCGAGCAGATTATCTTAATTTTCAAAAAGAGGAACGTGGCCGATTCGAGGAGTTTAGAAAAATGGGGCTTCGAGATTTTGTAACCGATCTTCTTGTTGTGCTCGATAGCTTTGATGCAGCGTGGCAATCACTTAAAGACGAGGGGCTTATAAAGGAGCTGGGGAGGGTTGAGGATCAAATGAGGGGGGTGCTGAAGCGTTATGGGGTTGAGGAGATTGCTGTTGCGGTAGATGCTTTTCCAGATCTTATGTTTCATGAAGCAATTGAGGTCGTGGAAGCAGAGAAAACAAGCGGAACAATTGTTGGGGTCATGCAAAAAGGGTATACCCTTCACGGGAATGTAATTCGTACTACAAAAGTTAAGGTCGTAAAATAAATTAATAAGCTTGTTAGGTTTTAGTTTTTTAGGTTTTAGGGTCATGGCATCATGTCGCCCTAACCCCTAACATCCTAACCCCTAACATCCTAAAACATTATGGCAAAAATATTAGGTATTGATCTTGGTACAACAAATTCAGCAGTTGCGGTTATTGAGGCTGGTACGCCAAAGATTTTAGAAAATGCGGAGGGAAATAGGACCACACCTTCGGTTGTTTCTCTTTCAAAGTCGGGAGAGCGGGTGGTGGGTCTTCTTGCAAAAAGGCAGGCGGTGACGAATCCAAAAAACACTATTTATTCAGTGAAGCGTTTGATTGGAAGAAAGTTTACCGATGATGAAGTGCAGAGAGATAAGAAATGGCTTTCATATGATTTACGAGAGGTCTCAAACGGTGGGGTAGAAATTAAAATGGGAGATGCGTGGCATAGACCAGAGGAGATTTCTGCGATGGTGTTGCAGAAGCTTAAGGCGGATGCGGAGGCAAAAATAGGAGAGACAATCAATGAGGTAATTATTACCGTTCCTGCCTACTTTGGTGACGCAGAACGTCAGGCAACAAAAAATGCTGGTGAAATTGCCGGGCTTAATGTGAAGAGAATATTGAATGAGCCAACGGCTGCCGCTCTTGCGTACGGGTTGAATAAAAAGAAGGATGAAAAGATCGTTGTGTATGATTTTGGAGGGGGGACGTTTGATGTTTCTGTACTTGAAATAGGGGATGACGTGATTGAGGTAAAGCGCACTGGTGGCGATGTGCATCTTGGGGGCGATGATCTTGATAAAATCATTATCGAGTATCTTGTGGGCGAATTTAAAAAGCGTGAGGGAATTGACCTTACAAAAGATAGTCTCGCAACACAGCGGCTTAAGGAGGCCGCAGAGCGCCTTAAACATGAACTTTCGACAAGTGTTGAGTCTGAAGTGAATCTCCCTTTTATTACTTCTGATGCGTCTGGTCCAAAACACTTTGAGGTCAAAGTCTCTCGCGCAACTCTCGAGGGTCTCGTGCATACGTTAATTGATCGTTCGATCGAAATTACTAAAAAGACAGTGAAGGAGGCGGGGTATAAATTAAGCGACGTGAATGAAGTTATTCTTGTGGGTGGGCAGACGCGTATGCCTGCGATCCAGGAGGCTGTTAGGAATTTATTTGGCAAAGAGCCACACCAGGGCATTAATCCTGACGAGGTGGTTGCTATTGGCGCTGCTGTACAGGCGGGTATTTTACAGGGTGACGTGAAGGATGTTCTTCTTCTTGATGTAACCCCTCTTTCGCTTGGTATAGAAACACTCGGGGGCGTATTTACGAAGGTTATCGAGAAGAATACTACTATTCCAACAAGTCGTGCACAGGTATTTTCCACCGCAAGTGATAATCAGCCTTCTGTTGAGATACATGTATTGCAGGGTGAACGTGAAATGGCGTCCGACAATAGAACGCTTGCGCGTTTTGTCCTTGATGGGCTTCCCCCTGCGCCACGTGGTGTACCGCAAGTTGAAGTTTCTTTCGATGTTGATGCAAATGGAATTCTTAACGTCTCTGCAAAGGATAAGGCGACACAGAAGGTGCAATCTGTGCGCATCGAAGCTTCTACGGGACTTTCTGACGCGGAGATAGAGCGTATGAAAAAAGATGCGGCCCTGCATGCCGATGAAGATAAGAAAAAGAAAGAGCTTGTGGAGGCGCGTAACGTGGCAGATGGTATGATACATATGACGGAGAAGACGTTGCGTGAACAAGCGGAGAAAATAGGCGAGGAGGATAAGAAAGAGCTTCAGGAGCTTTCAGAGCTTTTGAAGAAAACGAAAGAAAGCGACACTGTAGATGAAATAAGGAGCGCAACGGAAAAACTTTCTCAGACCCTTTCACGCATAGGTGCAAAGATGTATGAGGAAAAGTCAAAAGAGGGAACTCCAGCGTCTGACGCTACTACTGAGTCAAAAGATGAGCCGAAGAAAGAAGAAGATGGTGGCGAAACAGCTTAAGGGTATCTTGTATCGAGTAGCTTGTATTTAGTATCTGTCCGCCTTTGGCGGACTTATACAAGATACAAAATACTATATACTAGACACAATGCTATGGCTAATATGAAAGATTTTTATTCTATTTTGGGTGTTACAAAAGGAGCCTCTGAAGAGGAGATTAAAAAAGCATATCGAAAACTTGCGCGTGAGTATCATCCTGACCGTGCTGGCGGAAACGAGCAGAAGTTTAAGGAGGCAAGTGAGGCATACCAGGTTCTTTCCGATAAGAAGAAGCGTCAATATTATGATCAGTTTGGGGCGGCGCCCGATGGTCAGGGGCAAGGTCAACACGGCTTTGGCGGTTTTGATTTTCAATCGGGTGGTTTTAATTTTGAGGGATTTGACGCATCGGGGCTTGGGGATATGTTTGGAGATTTGTTTGAAGATATTGGGTTGTCAGGGCGACGACGTACGCGAGAAAAAGGGAACGATCTCGTGCAGGATGTTGAATTAACCCTTGAAGAGTCGTTTAAGGGGACCACAAGAAAACTTTCTTTTGATGATTTCATTGCATGTGTTGATTGCAAGGGTTCGGGCGCGCTTTCTTCAAAGACAAAACAGTGTACGGAATGTAATGGGCGTGGAGAGATTCGTGAGACAAAGAAAAGTTTTTTTGGTACGTTTGCAAAGGTTGTGACATGTAGTGTTTGTCATGGGAGGGGAAATGTTCCGGATAAGGAGTGTACTACTTGCAGGGGCGCCGGACGCATAAAGAAGCGTAAGGAGTTGTCGGTTGATATTAATGCTGGCATTGACGACGGGCAAATTATTAAGGTGGTTGGCGCAGGCTCCGTGGGTGAGAGGGGGGTGGGTACCGGTGATTTATATCTACGTATTCATGTAAGGCCTCATACGCGATTTATTCGTCGTGGGGCCGATGCGATGTCTGCGATTACGGTAAATGTAGCAGAGGCTTTGCTTGGAAAAGAGGTGGTGTTCGAAAACATCAATGGAGAGAAGTTGCATGTTCGTGTACAACCCTTTAAAACAACACCACAAGTAATAACCTTTGAGGGAAAGGGTTTTCCTCACCTCAACTCTTCTCGTCGTGGTAAACTTATTATAGAGGCCCATCTTAAATTTCCAACGCGTTTAGATGGAGATTTTCGTGAAATTTTAGAGAAGTATAAAGATAAATTGTAATGACACAGGTTTTATTGGTTGTTTTATTCTTAGGGTTTCTCGCCCTGTGTTATTTTTTGTACTCCTTTTCTCTCAACTCCAGGCATCGTGATGAGAAGTTTGCGGCACAACTCCAATCTACTACTACGGAGGCGCATCGTATAAATGCGCTTTTGTTTCAACAGATGAATGACTTAACGGCGCAAATGAATACGCGTCTTCGTGAGGGGCATGAAAGTATGCGTCATTCAAGTGAAATGTTTCAGGCACGCATTCATTCTATGGGGCAGGAGATTACAAAGGTAAGTGAGGTTGCAAAAGATATTTCTTCACTTAAAGATATTCTCTCTGTTCCAAAAATGAGGGGTGGTCTTGGAGAACTTATGCTTTCTCAGCTTCTTATCGAGATACTTCCAAAGGAGCATTTTGAAGAGCAGCATACCTTTAAGACGGGAGAGACGGTTGATGCGGTCGTTATGTTTAAGGATAAGCTTGTCGCGATTGACTCAAAGTTTCCTCTTGAAGACTTTGTTCGATTTAATGCGGCGGAGGGAGAGGAGGAGCGGGCATCGTTTCGAAAGGCATTTGTGCGTTCAGTAAAAAATAGAATAGATGAGGTAAGTAAAAAATATATTCTTCCCGACGAGCACACTCTTGAAATTGCTTTTATGTATGTTCCTTCTGAACATATTTATTATGAATGTATTGTGCGTGGCGAGGACACATTGCTTGAATATGCGTTTAAAAAACATGTAATCCCCGTCTCTCCTAGTACGTTGTACACCTATCTTCAAACGGTGCTTATTGGTCTGCGGGGTATGCAGATTGAACACCAGACGCAGGAGATTCTTAACCATTTATCTCGGTTGAGGGATGACTATAGGAAATTCGAAGAGCGTTTTCTTACACTAGGAAAGCATCTTACTAATATGCGCTCTGCCTATGAAGATTCCGAAAAGCGCTTGCATCGTTTTTCCGATAAGCTCCTTAAGGTGGAACAACCCCTTGTCTCTATTGCCGAGGGTGAGTCGATCGAAGAATCTGTTTCATGACAGCTAGTACCAAACACACATTTTCTTCCTTAGAGGAGGCGCTGCTTACCACTCTTTCGTGTTTTAACGCATTAAAAATTTATCCCACCTCGTTCGAATTGTTTTCGTTTCTTCTTAAACCGCGACTTTCTACTACGTGTGCAGAAAGGGATATATCCTACGCAGATATCCTCGATGTTTTAGAACAACTTAAGGGGCTTGATATTATTCGTGAGGAACATGGTTTTTATTTCTTCTCTTTTCTTGGGAATACTTATAAAGTATTTGGTGCCTATCGTTTAGAGACAGATGGTATCCTTGATCAGAAGTGGAGAATAGTGAAAAAAAAATTGTCGCTTTTTCGTTTTCTCCCCTTCGTCGAGGGTGTTTTTGTTTCTGGTTCCTTAGCGGCAGGAACAGTGCGTGAGGGTTCCGATTTCGATTTTCTCATCATTAGTCAGCCTAATCGATTGTATACACTTCGTTTGTTCTCTGTTATTTTTTTTGACCTGTTTGGTATGAGAAGGAAACCAAGGCATCGTGATACTGAGATAAAAAATAAGATATGTCTTAATCATTACCTTTCTTCAAGCTCTCTTGTCATGAAAGATCAGCTTATAGAGGGAATGTTTCTCTATACGCGACTCTTACCAGTCTATATGCGTAATGAAATACTTATAAATCATTTTTTTCAGGCAAATGAATGGATTCGTGGTTATTTTTTTCGTTCCTCTTTCAGTGAACATGTTCGTTATTCTGAACGTCCGCGCATTGCATATTCCTTTAATGGTGTCAGTGTTTTTCTAGAATTTATTTTTCGAAGTCATGTTGGAGACGTTCTTGAAAAATATATCTATGAATGGCAGAAAAAAAGAATTCCCGAAGAACAAAACTTGTTTGCAACTCCCCACGAACTTAATCTTCATCCGAATCTTGAAGAACGCCACGCACGTCTCAAGACCGTTCTCGAGACATATTTTAATAGACTATGGTAATAGTAATTGCTAATGATACCATATGAAATGGTATGGGTTGTTTAATATTAAAAACTTTGCTAGTTTTTAACTAGGGATTGTTTGAAAACTTTAAGAAAAAGAAGGGGGGTGGTGACTGTTGGTGAAAACTTCCCATCACCTTATTCCAAGAAGTCGGTGTGAGGAGCTTGGAATAATAAACAAAAACGATAAACGAAATCTAAAAAAGATTAATGGTAAGCTCCATACGACTTGGCATGCTCTTTTTGTGAACCTTACCCCCTATGAAGTGATTCAACTTCTTTATATGTTGTATCGGTTTCGGCAGGAAGATCTTTTTATTATGAAAAATCGTGATGAGTGGAAGATTCTTTTTGGTGACATGACACTCCTTGAGGCGTGTAAACAGATTGTACGTGAGTGGACACCCCCTAGGTCTTTCTATACACCACGTTTTACTACGTATGAAAAGGAATTTCAAACTTTTTTCTCAGGTCTTTTCAAGGATTTTAAATAACTTAATAGAGTCAAGAGAGCCCCGCGCTCTCTTTATATTTTTGTCTCTTTGTCATTCCCGCGCATCCGCCAGCTGGCGGAGGGAATCCAGAATTAGAACATACACAACCCCCACACGTATTCACTCCTGAACTTCGCGTGAGGCACAAAAGGATAGGGTGTCCGCGTAAAACTGTTAACTCGTTCGATTACACCATCGAACTCAAACAGAACAGTTTTACGACACCCTATCTCTTTCGTAC
>JACRHX010000001.1 GCA_016211955.1 Parcubacteria group bacterium
ACTACCTCAAAAGGCTCATTATACATAGGAAGAATAACAAGCTGCCAAATGTCATCCCAACGCTTAATGGGCAAGGAATAGTGAGAAATCTCAAGTGTATTAAGTTTTCCCTTCCAATCCCCCTTCATATTCTCCAGTGTTTTCCGAAATCCTATACGTAAATGGAGTGATAAGTATACTGTTTTCAAGAACCAATAAACGTCAAAAAAAATAATAAACACCGCCACAAAAAACGGATGGGTGAAGCTAAGTCCAATAAGGATAAATAACGTACCCCAACTCAACAGACCAGGAAACATCTCAAGTAGTCGGTATAATAACCGATCGAGTGTCCATGGTTTAAGTTCACTAGCCCTCCCAATTTTAAGATAATTTGTCATATATAATGCAGGTTTACTCTTAGCATACAGGGTAGTAGAAAGTCGACTGTTGTAAAAATAGTGACAACTACCACTAAACCATATAATACTACATTAACACGGAATTCCAAGCGATAATAAGGAAATAACCCTGTCGACTTTTCACTGCCTGGCATACATTAACCACATACATCAAGGGAAGATGACAAAAAAAATCCACCTTATCGGTGGACTATATATAATTACGAGCTTTCTGTCATCTCCCTTTTTAAAAGATTGAGCTTATCCTTCATAACAGGCCACGGATCGTGCATGCTATTAAAGACCTCTCTGAATCGTTTTGCTCGCGCCAGAGGACGTACAAGCTGAACACATTGAATATAGATCTCTTCGCCAAACTCCCTTGCACACTCTTCTCCAAATCTCTGCACGATATCAAAGATTGAATCTACCTCCAAATCAGGATCAGAAATAAAAGCTTCAAAAGCGGGCAACGCTCTCCCCATAGTAGATTCCCTTTTTTTATGCTTCTTTTCCTCTTTTTCCTCTTCTTGGACGTTAGTCTTTTCATCCCTATCGGGAGGAGAAACACACACATCCCCAGAACCTACCTTTCTTTTTTTTCCCTCGCCAGAAAGATCTAATCCACTCAAAAAATAGGGTACAAAAGAAAGAGATCCATCGTAAGAAACAACCACAACCTCATCACGATCATGGTCAAAAGAATCAAGACGAACAATAATGAGGGCGCCATCGATTTCTGCGTGATGGGGAAGCTTAAGACCATTGTTGAGATACATACTAATGGTCTCTGCCAACGAACTTGCCGTCACATTTTCATATGATACTTGAGAAAAAACCTGCGATTTTGCCTCACTAGACGCAAATCGTTGAAGCATAGACCCTTGGACACCAAACCCAATTGTTGCAATTCTATCAAGCGCAGACTTGATACGTGTTCGCTTATCGAATGAACAGGAGAGGATAACAATAGCCTCCTTAGAAGGAAGGACAAAAACGGGCAAACATTCGCTAATATCCCTTACGACCCGCATCCTTCTCTGATCATTTGTTCGTACACGCCTACGCATTAAGACTCACCTCCTTATACCCAATAGGAGTAATAATAATCCCTCGACACTCTCCCCCTGAATGCTGATCCTCTTCTAAAGCACTTTTTAAAATCCTCTTCATCGTATTCACGACACGTCGAATAGTATATTCTTTTCCCGCATACAGCTTAAGAAGTCCTATTACGGGATCATACCCACTTCCCTCACCACCAAAATCTCCCTTATCAATAACAAAACCATCATTTCCCACCGTAAAAATACGACACCGGTTTTCGTGTTCTTCGTAACCCACGAGGACAAATCCAATTGGCCAATCGGTACCAACAAATTGTCCCGCTATATGACCCAATTTATCGGCCTTTGATCGCAAAGTAAGACGTTGTTCCACTGGATCTACATTGTCATCGTAATCGCGAACTTCAAGCTCAAGATATTTCGCAATCTTGTGAATAAGAAAACAAACACCAGAACTTCCTATTGCGGTACGTTCATCAATGAGACGAATCTTCTTACTTACATCACTTTCAATACGATGTGCGGTAGTTCTTCCATCACTTGCAATGATGACTGCCGGTACATGGAAAATCTTTTTCTCTTTTGTATCCTCTCGAACACGAAGCAAAAACTTCATAGCAAGTACCGTTGTTTTACTATGAATCATCTTTTCACGTTCTTGCGTAGTAGGAATGCTTCCTCTCGCCTTAACATCTGATGCAAACTGCAAAAATACCCTTCGAAGTGGATGCGAAACAATGCTATTCTCCATATCATCACCACCCTTTTTGTTGTAAACGAACTAGCCCCATCGTACCATGGGTTTTAAAATACACAAGAAAAACCGGCGCTGTTCGATAACCTCATAATTACTAGTGCCTGAGCCTGTCGAAGGCCTACATTTCTTTAAGGAAACCCTTCGACTTTGCTCAGGGAATATCATGTTTCCGAACAGCGCCAGAAAAACCAATCAGCAACTATTGATAGTAAGCCCGTTGAATTACTAGAGTAGAAAATCTAAAAACCAAATATAATCTCATCGATGCTTAGGATACCGGATCCTTGGGTGATAATTGCAAGACACGCCACAAGGAGGATAAGATCAAATTCGTAACCGTTTACCAACCCCATCCTCCTCTTTACCGTAAGTGTCGCGACAAGCATCTCTATAGCAAAAAGGAGCGCAAAAGGTTGTGAGAAAAATCCAAACACAAGGGCAAAACCTCCTACTACCTCAAGCAGAGCAATACACGTCCCCCACATGTTTCCCGGATGAAAACCCATACTATCAAATATCTTTGCCGTCCCCTTCATGTCCTTCATTTTTGGAAATCCATGCGCAAAAAAGATAGTACCCACAACCACACGAAGTAGCACCCATACATATGGTTGAAACAAAAGAACAGGAATAAGAAGATAGTTTTTAAGAAGTGCTATGTACTCCATAGATACATGTGATATAAGTTAATAAATAATATCGATTTAATTTTAGAAGTCTGACTTCCTTAGTCTACCATGCAAGATAACGAACCAGCAATAATCTACGAAGACAGCGAAAGACTTGTGATCAACAAACCCTTTGGTCTTCTTGTGCATCCAACCAAACACACAAACGAACCAACTCTTGTAGATTGGCTATTAAAAACATATCCGGAGATTAAAACCGTAGGAGAAGACTCAGCACGCCCCGGCATTATACATCGCCTCGATAGAGATACGGGAGGTCTTATGGTTATAGCAAAGACACAGCAATCTTTCGAACATCTTAAGGATCTCTTTACCGCCCGAGAAATACACAAAAAATATCTTGCCCTCGTCTGGGGCATCATAAAAAATGACACAGGAATTATCAACAAACCTATTGGTATGCTAAGAGGTGCTCCAAAACGCACGACACACAGTACAGGAAAAACCCGCGAAGCAATTACCGAGTATATAATACGAACACGCTACCCGAAGACAAACATGACTCTTGTTGAACTTTCACCAAAAACAGGAAGGACCCACCAACTACGCGTACACATGGCATCAATCAGTCACAATATTGTAGGAGATAAGCTCTATGGTAGAAAAAAGGCACAACTCCCCTTCGAACTCCACCATCAATTCCTCTTCGCCTATTCTCTTGATATCCCCACCAAACAAGGCCCCCTTCACTTCGAAATAGGGCTCCCCGAAGACCTAAAAATAATTTTACACGATTTGACTTAATACAAAAGAACGTGGTAATTTCTCAGCAGATCCTTATCTACCAAAGAAAGGAGAAAAGACAATGAAGTATGTATGGATTTTTATCATAACCGTCATGATAATAGCCGCGTTTCGTTTCTCAGGAACTGGACTTCAGGTACTTGCGGGAATCATGACCATCATCCTACACCCATGGGTACTTTCTCCAATTGTTGTCGGTGCTCTTATTCTTGTATTTATTTGGAATGCATTTTTTGGGAAAAAATCCGAATAGATGTTCTTGGCGCGCTAAGCGCCTTTTTCTTTTCCTAAACCTACAAAAAACTAGCGCTGTTCGATAACCTCATAATTACTAGTGCCTGAGCTTGTCGAAGGCCTACGTTTCTTTAAGGAAACCCTTCGACTTTGCTCAGGGAATATCATGTTTCCGAACAGCGCTCAAAAAGCTTGCTAAAATTTAAAATGTGTTCTACAATCAACATTACTTACTTAAAGAAGCCTATTACCATGAACAAATTAGACTTATTTATTCAGGCACAGAAAAAAGGCGAACTTCCCGAGCTTAAGCCCGGCATGAAGGTAAAAGTCACCGAAAAAATCAAAGAGGGTGACAAGGAACGTCTTCAGGCATTTACTGGCATTATTATCGCTATCAAGCACGGGAAAACTCTTGGTGGAGCCTTTACCGTACGCGCTATCATGGACGGCATCAGTGTTGAAAAAGTGTATCCCGTGAACTGCCCCTCTATTACAAAAGTAGAAACTATAAGCACTTCTGATGTACGCCGATCAAAACTTTACTTCCTTCGCAATCTCTCTAAGAAAAAAAGCCGAGAAAAAATTGGCGCAACCGCGTAAAGAAAATTGCTTGCAATTTTCCACGCGGCAGGCCATTGGAAAATAAGTCGGCGCGAGATAAGAACCTGATATTCACAGGTTTTTATCTTATGCGAGCCACGTGATGAGCAAGGCGAATTTTACGTGGCAAACAAAAGCATTGAAATAACTAGCAAAAGTAATTACAATAGTGAAATATGCCCAGGTGGCGAAACTGGTAGACGCACTACCTTGAGGTGGTAGCGCCCGCAAGGGCTTGGAGGTTCGAATCCTCTCTTGGGCACCAAATGTAAAATATTCACCAAGTTCCGCCTACATTACTTGCTAAAAAAAGAAAAAAATGTCATGAAATAGGTAGTTTATTTCCACCAACAGCAAGGCGGTGACATGTGGAGAAACTGCTTACTTGGCTCAAAGAAGAAGCACGCGGAAAACATTTATATCTTCTTATGCTCGGTGCCATTTTCTTTAACATTATCTGGGTATTTATGGGAACATGGATCATTAGCGATTTTCTTCTCTTATATATACCTCCTGCGCGCGAATCAAACATTCCTATTTTCACATGGTATTTCCCCTTCATTCTTTTTTGGGGGGCATTATGGGAAGAAATAATTTTTCGTTTTCCCCTTGATATAATCGCAGATATATGTGATAAGGATGGACGTATACTATATGCAATCATTATCTCTTCGCTTATGTTTGGATATCTCCACGGGGGTATCCTCTACATATTATTCCAGGGAGTATTTGGTTTTATACTTTGCCTTCTCTTCCTAAAATCTGGAGGATTCCAAAACAATCCCTACAAAGCACTTCTTGTTACCACAAGCACTCATTTTGGTAATAACGCATTGGTTGCAGGGTCTCATTGTCCTAAGTGGTGGAACAAAATTCTAAAGAAAGGAGGCGTATCGTGGAGAAAGAAGCAGGAAGAACAAAAATTGAAAAAAGAGCACCGCCAGAAAAATGGAGACTTATAAAGGTGCATTCTGATACGGGTGAAGAGTGGCTACTCAAAGACTGTGATACACGACAAGAGGCAGATCGCCTCTCCCAAGAACTCTCTGGCGAAAAAAGGACACGCGTTCATATCTTTGATGATCAAGGACATAACCCCTACACTATTGGAGAATTTTAAAAGATAAGCCCACACTGTGTGGGTATTTTTATACCTTGTATAAAAAACTAATGTTTATAGCCACATTTGACAACATTACTTTACTTTGATAAAGTAGTATTATGAACTGGAAAAACAAAGAAAATAAAAATCTACTCCGAGCCATTTTAACCCTTGAAACAGAAAACGAAGCTGAGCGTTTTTTGTCCGACCTAATGACGGAAAAAGAAATCAAAGAATTTACCAAACGCCTAAAAGCGGCCGAAATGCTTATGGAAAAGATACCTTATTCTGTAATTGAAAAAGAAACAGGTTTAAGCTCAACGACCGTTGCCCGCGTTGCAAAGTGGCTAGGTGGAAAGGAGGGGGGTTATCGAATGATTATCACTAAACTTCATCATAATACTTCTATCCAATCACGGAGGTGATTATTGTGATGTATGGCGTTGCATAACGATAACCCCCTCCGTAATTGGAGGGGGTTATCGTTTGCCTACCCATAATAAAAAAATAAAGGCAAACACAGTTCCTTAAAAAAGGAGACAGAGAATGAAAACCATGAGAATTAACCCGTTCGAACAACCACAAATTGTTCAAGCAATCGCTATGGTTTATCAACAATCTTTTGGGAGCGAACCATGGAACGAAGGATATATCTGCCCAGTATGCGAGAAGGTGTTTGCACGAACATTCAGCCATAAGGTATGCCCCGCATGTGCAGAACGATCAGAGGTCGTACTCGTAGTTGAATATTGGCCAATAGGTAAAATTATCTCTGATTTCTATCGTGAAATGAAAAAAACAAATCCGATCTGTATCGTCGCTCAGTCAGATGAAAAAACTATCGGTTTTGCCTGGGGTTACCAGGTTTTTGCAAATCCAGATCTTGACGAACATCTCGACGCACCAGATTTACACAAATCGCTTCACGGTGATTTCTTTTATCTCGATGAGTGTGCCATCGCGCCAGCATTCCAGAAAAAAGGAATCGGAAAATTACTCGTAGGTCATATCTTCCGTGAACAACAACAAGGGCAAATTCTCCTTCGCACAAAAGACAACTCTCAAATGTGCAACCTTATTAAAAATATGGGGGGGAATTCTTCAGCATATCTCACGAGAAAGAGTTATAATGAAATTAACCGCTCCATAAAACTACCAGCAGCCTTGCATAAAACTAAGCAAGGCTGTTTTTCTTTTCACCAAACAAAAAAGCCTCATCATTGACCTGTTCTCGATTTCGAGCAAAAAGAATAACACCATCCCCTTCTGCCCTCACCTCTCTTTCTCCATCAATTCCTATAATCTCTCCTTGTAATACACTCTCGAAATCATCGAAAGACCTAGACAAAACAAAATCATTTGTCTTCGTCATATACAAATCGTTCATCTGTATATATGACTGTCTTTCTTGTCTATCGCTTGGGGAGGTCGATGTGTGCCCACGAGCCGCAAGAAAAGCGAAAATACCTCTCTCTGCTATTTGTACCGATTCAGGATTACCTAGATAACCACATTCAATACAAATTCCAATTTTACCAATACTATTCATATAATAATCAGTTCCCCCAGGTTCTATTCTATCAAAACCAGAAACAACGAGGTCGCATGGTAAGTATCGTATAATTTCCTTCGCATTAGGTTCGCAAATAATAAAAGGCTTGCTATTTTGTGTGAAACTTGCGTGTATATCAAGAAGCGCATCGGCTTCGTTTAGATATTTTTTTAAAAACTGGGCACGTTTGTATTCATAACTCCCTCTATCGTTTTTGAGAAGTAAATCATCATTTTTAAACATTCTATTTAAATTAACCTCCGTAAAACGTTTATTTGCCTCTATTGCACACGGATTCCCATAAGCAAAGAAAACCCGCCCCTTTTGAATTTCAAGGCTTGGTAAAATTTTTCTAAACACCTCTATCCCACACCTCTATCCCACACCTCTCGTCGCCATGTACGCCAGCAAGGATAATACTTGTAGGACCCTTTTCTTTCCCAGTTATTTGAATAATCTCTTCGAACATATCTTCACTTTATCAAACTAAAGTGATATCGTCAAGCAAAATAGATATTTTGTCAGACAAATATGTCAAAATAAATTGACAGTTTATAAACAAAGTACAGTTTACAACTTTCTATTTTTTATTTTCTCGTCATACTATAGATAGTACATTACAAATGAACGGTGGTGAGCATGATGATCCCCAGAGATCAACTTAAAATACTCCTCGAGGCAGTAGCTGAGGAAATACCTAAAATCGTAACACACTTTAAAATTAAGACACGGATCGAACACGATAATCTTTCAGCACGTCTCTACTTTTCCCTACGTAGAAACAAAGAACCCGACAAGGAAACAGTTAAAATAAATATTGAATTTTTATCTGTATTCACTCCGCAACGAACAGTGGGTCTTCATCTTGACGCACACACCTATCTCCTCACCAAAGATTTAAGCGATCCCGAACTTAAAGATGTTATTATTCTCCACGCAATGTGTAGTATAGTTCCCTATCAACTTGCCAATCGTCCTACATAACAAAATCCACACCGTGTGTGGATTTTAATTTTAAAACTCTATCCCCTCAATATGCTCTAGCGTATGCTCCCCCATCTTTGGATTAAAACTTATAAGGATCACATCAGCGCGCACCTCCATGCCATACAATTTTTTTTCTAGAAAATACCCCTCTATGATGCGTTTAAATTTTTTTAATTTATGCGGCGTAATCTGCCACTCTGGCATTACGCTACTCGCGCTAGTTTTAACCTCCACGAACACAAATATATTATTAAGCTTTGTTACAATATCAATCTCTCCATAACGTCTCTTAAAATTAATTTCAATGATTTTATACCCCTTAGCTTTTAAAAAATCGCATGCAATCCCCTCCCCAATTTCACCCGTACGTAGATGTGTATGCATAAACATACCTGAATATACATTATTTATTTTTAGTAGTATAGGAATACCCACAAAAGGATCTCTCACCATAAAGTAATCTCTGAACTGACTCTGGATTAGATAGAGGAGCTATTAGGCAGTGCCCAATTTGATGGCGCTGTTCGGAAACATGATATTCCCTGAGCAAAGTCGAAGGGTTTCCTTAAAGAAATGTAGGCCTTCGACAAGCTCAGGCACTAGTAATTATGAGGTTATCGAACAGCGCCTAATTTGATTGACAAATATATAAAAATAATGTGAAATATTTTTATACTAAAGCCGTGGTACCATACAGTGTTCTTTCCGGTAATTCGGAAATTGTTAGCTTATTCCGGAAAAACAAATCCTCTTATGCCCGCATCTGTAGATACATTTTTTCCGGAAAAGACAGATAAACGTATGAGTATCCGCTTCTATAAGCAAACATTTTGAGGGGGGTCTGGGAGTGTGAAACAGCAAAAATGTTTCGCGTGAAACATTTTGAGGGGGGTACACATGTTTATCAGACATGTTTCACAGTAGTGAAACATTTTGTCAATAGTAACATGTTTCACATTCTTTTTGTATATGTGTCAATGATTTGGATGGGGTTTTTATTGTTCCGGGTATAAAAGATATGATCCGGAAAATATTCCGGAAAGAGAATAATGAACGGTGTTCTATTTACTACCCATACTGGTTCTTCAATACTAGGTTTTCTGGTGATGTTAAAGATTCTTGAGTAATTTCATGAAGTGTGTTATCGTCTGCTTACCTTGAAAACTAAATATATAGAGGAGGGAGTAACCATGCCGTGTAATATTGGATTCAAGAGTTATGCTAAAATTGAGGTTCCTGAACCGCAGCCACAAGTATTCACATCTAAGTCCGAGGCACCCACTATCGATGCTGATCTTCTCGAGAAACTTGGTGAAGAAGATCCTGAATTTTTAGAGTGGGCGAGTGGATTAGATACAAGACCCCTTCTTGAAGAGGCGTTAAAACGAGTACTTGCAAAAACGGATGCTAAGGGTATTGATTTCCTGGTAGATAAGAATGGCATGTTGGAGGCAAAAGGAAGCTTCATTACTGAGCGGGAAAAACGAGTATTGCGTGATAGAGCTGCTACTGTTTCCAACGATTGGCAATTTGAGATTCTTGGTATTGTTGCAGAACTTCTTAATTATTCGGTACGCATTACCAAAAATGGAGAAGAACGCGTATTAGAAGCTGAAGAAGAGGGTGGGGTACATCCTTGTAATTCTATTAACGTCACTCGTCGAGATAACACTTCTACGCTTACCTTTGAACACTTCAAGACACGTAAGGCGCTAACTCTCGAAACAGCAAAATTTCTTGCGTTAGCAGATCGCCTTGGGGTAAAGATTGCCTTGCGTGGTAATGATATTTCTGAGGGTGATCCGTTTCCTAACGAAGCGCGTTTGATTACGGGTCACAAACACGCTCATGGTGAACACTCATGAGAATAAGAAGGGAGAGGGGATAATCATGTCAACAACAGATAGTCTTCCTGTTTTGCCGGGGTGGTTCACAGAGGGGATAGTAAGTCGATTTCGAGCAGGTATTTCTTCTGTGTTTCTTGTGCACGGAGATGTAACATGTCTTGTGCCAAACCCTAACGGGGAAACAGAACCAAAATATCCCTATATTCCACTTCAGGAACTTTTTGCCCGTGTGTTCGATGAACGAGAGATGGTAATCTTTTATAACATTGCTACGGGCATGCGTTTCTTGCGACCAGACATGGAAAAGGAATTTCGAAAAATCGCAGAGCTTGGAAATAGTGAAGAAACTCCGAAAGATCCTGTGGCGGCGGCAAAGGCAGATCTTGCGGCAAAACGTCAGTTGCCACGTGAACCAGAACTTTGTCTCCCCCTTATTGAAAAGGTGTTACAGAAAATGGATAGTGTTGCTCTTATTATTGATACGGCGCATTTTATTGCACCAGAATCGATGAATGCTGGAATTTTACCAAATGAACGTACCCACATTGCACGACTGCGCGCTTGGGCACAAGATGCACGAGTGAAAAAGAAAAGTAATATTGTGCTTCTTTTGACGGACCTCGCAGTGAAAATGTCTGGAGAACTTCGTCAGATATCAAGTCGAATCGCTACCGTGTTTATTCCTAAACCCTCGTCTGAAGAACGTATGTACTATATCGAACGTCTGACAAAGGGATCACAAGAACAGCAAGAAATCGAAAGTCAGATTTCTGCTTTAGAAAAAAAGCGAGCACGTGCTAAGGGGACGGTGGACACAATCACTCGCGACATTGAAGAATTGCGAGGTCAATTAAAGAAATTTCCTCCACACTTTGAGGTTTCTGATGATTTTGATAGCAAGATGTTCGTCAACGCGACGCAGGGGATGAGCTTGCGACAAATTTTAGAGATTTTTCGTTTTGCTAATCAGGCGGAACGTCCTATTGATCTTTCCTTGGTCAAAGAAAAAAAGAAAGAAATGTTGAATGCCGAGTATGGTGATGTTATGGAAGTCTCTGATCCACAATGGGATCTTGATGGGATTGGTGGACTTGCTAAGCCCAAGGCATTTTTTGCATTAGTTTTGGAGGCCATTCGTAAGGGAGAAACTCGTCTTATCCCACAAGGTATTACTATCATGGGGCCACCTGGTACGGGAAAGACGGCACTTGTTGAGGCTTTAGCAAAGGGTGCGGGGTTTAACTTCGTAAAAATGAAGAATGCACGTTCTATGTGGGTTGGTCAATCTGAGGAACGCACTGAGCGTCAGATTCAGGGTCTTTGGGCGTTGGCACCGGTAATTGTGATGAACGACGAAGCTGATCTGGGAGAGGCAAATCGTGATGCTCCAAAAGGTGACTCTGGTGTCTCCGAACGTATTATGCAGGCATGGATGCGTTTTCTCTCCGATCCACGCATTCGAGGGCGTATTGTGATGGTGAATTGCACTAATCGTCCCGACCGTATGGATGCTGCGATGAAACGAAGTGGACGTAGCGATGATCGTATTGCTATTCTTATGCCCACCGAAGAGGAGCGTGGAGCAATTTTCGGGGTAATGTTTAGGCGTTATAAGATACCAACAACTATTAATGATTTCTCTTTGTTTGCTCAAATAACCAAAGGACTTTCGGGCGCTGATATCGAAGCCATTACCCTTAAATCATTTCGATTTGCAGGAGAGATGGGTAAGGAAAATGTTGATGATAGCGCACTTCGTGAGGCAATTGAAGATTTTATCGCATCGGCAAGTCAGGCCGATATTGATTTTATGACGCTTCTGGCTATTTCGGAATCCTCTTCGCGAAGACTACTGCCCGCAAACACAGAGGAGATTATTCGTGAAATTAAACAGCGCAATCTTGTTCCTGGTGGAGCAGATCTTATCGCACAGATCGAAGCGCGAAATATCATTCCTCAAGGAAAATTTGAAACAGTACCCTCAACCATAGAAACATAAAGCACTACAATCTACAATTTGTCCCGCCGACTCCGGCGGGATTTTTTATATATCATCCATCTTGCGTTTTTTATTGTATTATTTTATTATCCTGTTGGGGCTAGCCCCTGGACAAGGAGGAACAAAAAATGGGTGGTGGTGGTAGTTACTACGATCGTGATGTAACAGATCGAAAATATCGTAGTAGTTCGAGTGGTGTCTCAAGTACGACCGAGCGGGAGTTGTCTCAAAGTCGAGTTGATCCCACCTTTTTGCCGAAAGACCGCAAACTTACTTCTACAAGCAGGAGTCCTCTTGCGTATATCTTTGACGTCACAGGGTCGATGGGAAATTTGCCCAAGATCATCTATGATAAGTGGCCTGGTATCGTGGGTCAGGTGGTGGCACGCGGATATCTTCCCGATGCTCAGATGAGTCTTGCGGCGGTGGGCGACATCGTTTCGGATAGAGCGCCTCTTCAGGTCGCCGATTTCTCTGCCTTGCGAAACCTCGATAAGCATTTCAAAAGGGTTTATTTTGAGAGTGGTGGTGGTGGACAGAGTGTGGAATCGTATGAGGTGATAGCATATTATTATGCATACCTTTGTACCTTATCAAATGCTGAAACTCCTATCTGCTTGTTTACGGGTGATGAAGGATTTCGTTTTCAACTTTTTGGCGAAGATTTGTCTGAACATTTTGGTGGCAAACATAAGGATACGACAGCTCAAAAGGTGTTTGCCGATCTCCGTGCGAAATTTAAAGGGAATGTATTTCTCATCCATCGTTATTATCCTGGAGACAACAATCGTATTGAAAGAGAATGGTGTGGAGTACTTGGTAATGATCGCGTGATTTTGCTTCCTAGGGGTACTGATGGTGATTTGGCTATCGGTGACATCACGCTTGGTGTTTACGCTATTGTCTCGGGTGCACGATCCCTTGCGCAGTATCTTGAGGATATGCGTACACGTCCGCTTAATCTTGGGGAAGGTGTGACGTATGAGCCCCAATCAGAAGCTCGTATCCAGCAGGTAGAAGAGGCGTTGAAGCCACTTAGAAACTTCAAGCCAGTCACGATCGAACGTGTCGTCTCTCCTCGTAGAATAAAGAAAGAACCCTCTGGGGAAGAAAGCTCGTCAACCCAAGAAAAACAGGGCAAGAGTAGGAAGGATTGGAAGCTCTAATATAAGACATCGCAGGCATATGCTTGCGTTTTTTTACCCGTTTTTATTGACGATACTGTGGACTCGTGATAGTATTCGCACAGTACTTATACAAAAATACTCGAAGCAGGGGAGGAGTGTTATATGTTTATTTCAAGCCTACCACCCGTACACCAGAGCAGCTTGCTGGAACGTATGATAGAACATTTTCGTATTGATGCCGTTCGTTATAATACGGGATCGTCTTCTGCGTATAGTCCTTACGAAACAGTGAGAAGGGCCAATGTTCTTGCAAGGCTACATAATAAACCACTGTATATTGATCTCAAGGGTAGACAACTGCGGGTAACGGAGTGGGCGAATATACCAGAAGGTCCGATCGTGCTTAACCATCGTGTTGTTGTAGGGTTACCTGCAAAGGTGTATTTCCGTGGAGATGATTGTTGCAATCTTTGTGAGGTAGTTGATGGAACGAAACTTTATGTCGACCCTCTTCCTAAGGCTCCGGTGGGACGCGGACAGGCGGTGAACATCATTGCAAATTCACTTACGATAGAGGGCGGATTGCTCGAGCTTGATCATGAATACATTAAGGCGGCGATTGCCGAAGGTATCACTCGCTTCATGCTTTCTTTTGTTGAGAGTTGGAGTGATGTGCGTGAGCTCGAAGAGGCGATTGTGCGTCATGGTCGTGGATCAAGACCACTACGTGACTACGAAATCGTCTTTAAGATTGAATCTCGCCCAGGCCTCGAGTTTGTTCAGGCAATGACTCGTAGTTATATTCCTGGTGGAGCGACATATCGGCTTATGGCGGCTCGAGATGATCTCATGATTCACGTGGGGGTCTGTGAAATGCCAGATGCTCTTGCACTGATTGCAAAGATAGATAAGGACGCTATCTGTGCCTCGCGACTTCTTATGGGTCTCGAACAGGGTGAAGTTTCTATGGCAGATATATCGGATCTTGAATATATGAGATCGCTTGATTATCAACACTTCATGCTCTCCGATGGAATTTCGCGAAATCATTTCGATGGAGCAGTTGCATTTTGGGAACAATATAAAAAAAGATAATCATACTATAAACCGGATAGCCACCGGTTTTCCAGAAAGTGAAATTTGGACAGGTTCGCCCGAGGGCGAACTTTTTTATACAGTCCAAATTCTACTTCCTGGTTTTTTCTATTGATCCCGTTAGAAATCATGAAGGCTTGCAGTGCTTCTATTTCTAACGGGATTGACATACTATCTAATTTTACGTAGTATATGGTCGCAGTACCTTGAAAGGAGAACATAGTACATGAGAGAAAAAGGAAGTTGGTCTGAGGCAACATATACTTCAAGAGCATCAGAGACAACCACTCGTGGTGTTTCTGTAACATACGAAGGCGAACAGCGCGCTCGTAAGGGCAAGGGTCTTGATCCTCTTGTTGACCCCAGTAAGTATGACGTCGTTCGTGGTTCTAACAATCTTCTTGTGCCAAGGGATGATGGGACATTCGTACTCGAGTTCGGTGCTGCTATGCCGGTAGAAACGGATTTCGATACGACGGGTTCGATGGGTGGTAATGTGGAGGTTGCATTCCGTGTCTTGCCAAGGGTACAAAATCTTTTGGTTCAGGGGAAGAATGCAATTTTGCGCCGTTATCATACGCAGATTGCAACAGGTGTGATTCAGGACAGAACTGACAAATTTCCCTACGAACGGTCGCAGTTTGAGCCCGACAATGAAGTGGATCGTCAGATGGGGCTGTTGGTTCCTGAAAAGGATGGTGGCGACGCCATTGAAGATTATCAGATCGCTCTCTTTGCACTCGCATATCTCACTAAGACAAGTATTAGCAAATATGGCTTGCGAGGATATTATTTTCCACTCGGAGATATGTATGGACGAAACGGATTCGAGCGTAACGTTATGGAGAGTGTTTTTGGGCCATCCGTGTGGGAGAAGGCGTTTGGTTCGAGTGCGGGTTTTGAACTTCCTACTGTAACTGAGGCCGCAAAGAAATTGCTCCAAGATTGGCATGCCTTCTTTTTGCAGGTAGGAAGCAGTCCGGGAACCACAGAATGGTGGGCACAACTACTTGGCAGGGAGCGTGTGATTCGTTTGCCGCGCACCGAAGATGTTGCAGAGGTTCAGGCGTGTATTATCGGTCTTACCGAAGGGGTTCTTGATCTTCGGAGTGCAGGAGAGTTTCTTCGAGAAGCAGGAATGAGTAAGGAGCGGACAATTGCAACTGTTGAGGCGGTTCGTGGTATTCCTGTTGGGCTGCAGAAGACGTTTCCGAATTTTGATCGGATTCCTATGGCGGGCGCAGTGTTTGCAAGCCGCGATGATATCTGGCCGATAGGAATGAAGGGCATTGATGCTGAAAATGCAGCACCATCTGAGCCAAAAGAAAAAGCAAAAAAGAAAAAGAACAAGGATGGCTGGAAGCTCTAGCCTTTAGTCTCAAATAGGATGGCGGTCTTAGAAAGGCCGCTATTTTTACAGAAGGGAGGTGCTGTCGTTGTGGAGAAGAAAGCATTTATTGTCACTGGTCTTGGTTATGGAGATGAAGGCAAGGGGACGGTAACGCATTGGTTGTCATCTCACTATGAAGCACATACTGTTATACGTACTGGGGGTCCGCAAGCACTTCATCGTATTGTGACTAAAAATAGGGCGGAGCATGTTTTCTCCCAATTCGGCTCTGGCACACTTCGTGGATCGACAACCCATCTTTCAAGTCAGATGATTATTGATCCCCATGCAATTCTTGGAGAAGGGGAACATCTTAAATACGCACAGGGTATTCACAATGTATTTGATATGCTGACTATCCATGAAGATGCGATTGTCATTACTCCATTTCAGGCTATCGCAGGGAGGCTTCGAGAGCTTCTGCGAGGCGACAATCGTCATGGATCTGTGGGTATTGGTGTAGGTGAGACGGTACTTGATGCTGAAATGTTAGGAAATGTCGCAATTCGAGTAAAAGATCTTGTAAGTCCGCATCTAAGGGAAAAACTTCACGTCATACGCCAACAAAAACTTATAACGTTTGAAGAAATACGAGATCGTGCAAGTTTTATACCATCTGAGGCGCGGGAACAGGTGCGAAGAGAAATGGCTGAGTTGGAAGACTTGGATACCATCGAATGGGCT
>JACRHX010000026.1 GCA_016211955.1 Parcubacteria group bacterium
ATATGTCATAAAGATGCGATTTCTGTCTGGACTTCCCATTTCTTCTTGTGCATCTCCTTTTACTCACGATCGTGAGTAAAAGGAGATAAGGGTATTTTTGTTTTTCTATTGTATTTTTTTAATAGTTCCTTGCTTGGTGATAGCAAGTATTTCCACGTAGTCGAATATGTGATAGGTACCAAGATCGTTGATGAATTGTTCTGGTATTTGTTTTTTGCCAATCCATACACTTTTTTGGAGAAGAGTGAATCCAAGTTGAGTAAGTCGTGCGCGTAACCAATCTCTTTTGCCTCGTTCTCGTTCTGGAACATCAAAGACAATAATTTTAAATTCTTCTGAAGGAAGCGATAGGTATTGTGTATTAGGAGGTGTTTTTATCATTTCCTTTTTGAATAGATTTAGTCGTTTCTTTCCTTTTGTCGTCATTTGCCATGTTTTATGACCCGCATTCTTTTCAATAAGCCCATCTTTTTTAAGTGCGTGCATACGATTGTAAAAGTTTTGACGGATGCGTGTTTCTATTTCTTTTTGGTTTCGTATTATACTTTTTGCGTAAAGAGCTTTATTGAATCTTCGAGTGGATGAGTTGCGTCCAGAGGTAATAAATAGTTCTAATAAATCTATTGAACCAACGACTCCTTCGGCGATAAATTCTAGAATTTGTTTTGTGATTTCACCGCGCATAGTTTTTTAGTTATCACAATACTCCTTTTACTCTCGATCGTGAGTAAAAGGAGGTGTGGATGTTTATAAGATATCATGGGTATTTTTTGAGTGCAATATGTATGTGGCCTTATGCATATATGCCAACATATGGGTAGTTTTATGTGTGTATGTGTTTTGTGTGTGCAGTGATCTTATCTAAAAAAATTTGCGTCGTGATGGGAGAGGGTTTAGAATATGACTATATTATATTGTTTTTTATGAAATTTGGTTTTCCTTTTTTTGCGAAACAACCAGAACCGCCAAAAAGAACTCCTCAGGAAGAGGGGGAGGCGAAGCGTCGAAGAGAGGCAGAGTTTAAAAAAGAAATGGGCGCCGCTCTTCATCAGGCAAATCTAAACGTTGGGGATCCAGCACGGCGCGCAGAGGCACGCAAGGAGGGGGAGAAGGAATCGGGCGAGGCACCACACACACTTTTCGAGTCCTTAGAGCCTGAGGAGCAAAAAGATGTAATGAGGAAGGCTCATGAGGAGGAGTGGGATTATCTTCTCGAAATGTATCTTACCCCCGAGCAACATGGGGAATATGAGGAGGGAGGACTAACATTGAAGCAGGCAAAAGAGTTGGTGTATCAGGCGCGTGAGGAGGGAAAAAGAAAGCCTGAGTTTTATGATCTTTATCTCTCTCAGGATGAGTTGCGTGAATATCGAAGGGCCTCGACGTCAGAAGAGCGCAAGACAGAGCTTTATGATGTGGTAATAGAACGACGCGCAGCGGCGCTTGCTATGGAGGTGAAAAATACAGAGGATGGGGCTGATAAAACAAGGCGAGAGAATGCATTATTCGATGTGTTGGAGGAGCGAGCGTTTCAGGCGGTTGCGCTTGCTGACGAGGCAAAGAAGGTGAGTGCGATGAAGAGTATTTTGGGTGGCATTGGTGCGCTTAGAGACGAACATGCGGGTGACCTCCTTGAGACACTTTTGCACGACAACGCTTTTCGGGTTCTTATTACGAAGGACAAAGATGTGTTTCAGAAGGTTGCTGTTGTGTTTGAGCGTATTCCCGGTGAGTATGCCACAGAATTGTTACAGACCCTTGCTGATGGGGAGGGTATTAAGGACAAAGACACGAGAGATGCCCTAGCTGCCCTTCCTCTGCGGTTCAAGGAGCATATTAAAGAGCTTGGAGAAGCGGAGATTGCTCGTCTTCAACAGGAGATCGAAAGAGGTGTGGTTAACGGCGCTGAGCTTCGCGATATTGAATACAAAGCAAAACGCCGCGCACAGCTTGTCGATAAGTTTGCGCTTACAGAGAAAAATCGTAACGCAAGTCTTAAGTGGGAGAAGTTTGGTGATACTTTTCTCGGTGGTATGGGAAAGGTGGGTATGAGGGGGTTGAAGGCTTTGGGGTGGGGTGTGTTGGGCGTAGGCGCGCTTGCTATTATTGCCGTCCTTGGCCCTATTGCACTTGCGCTCTTTGCTGCAAAGTACATCGTTGAGGGGGGGTTAAAGAGCGCGGGAAAAGGAAAACACTAAACATACATGAGCTGGGATTTTCTTACTTTTGTACCGAATGAGATTTTAGATCAGTTTAGCAATAAAATGCTACACATTCTTTTAAATCGTTCTTTCGCAAGATTATACGAGATATTACCTCCTGATGATCAGAAACTATTTGACGAGTTTCTTAAACTTGATGAAGTAAACGAAGAGGAGCTTTTACGACGCACTGCATTTTTAGAGCAGCACGGTGTGGTATTTAAGAAAGTACTTCTTGAAGAGGCGCATGCGATCGAAGAAGAGTTTGCTGATTTTGTTGAAAAACAAGAGAGTAAAGAATAATTTTTTATAAAACATATGCTTTCTCAAATTGCATTGTTTTTTAAAGATATTGTTTCGCGCTGGGACACTCCAAGATCGCGAAGGATTGCCACCTATGCAACTATGGTTTTTATCGTGGTTGCGGTATTGTATTCTTTTTATACTGTTGGGACACGCCTTAAAGATGTTACTGAACGAACCGAGGTCTTGGGAGACAAGACGTCTCGTTCTTCGACAGAGGAAGATAAACCTGTCTCTTCGGATGTATCGCAAAAGGATGCACTTCTAAAGATTCCAAAAAAGACGGTGGGCTCTGGTGATGCGTTTAGAGTGACACAAAAATCTACGGGTGCCTGTAGCGGGTTAATTCCAGAAGGTTGGATCGCTTTTTCTTCTCCGCGTTCTGATGCGGCTGATTTTGTAAGTGGTGATAAAACCATGTATGCAGGATATGCTGCGCTTGGGGTAAACCCAGCATTGCAAGTGTACGATGCAGAGCTCTACAGCGCGACACCGGAGGTATCTATAAAAAGACTCGGGGATGCCATTATAAGCGGTACATTTGGAGACGGGAGCAGACTTTCTTATACAGATGAATTTAATCAAAAGGTTGGAGACTACACATTGCGTTCTCTCGAATCGCAGGGAAGCAAAGGGGTTGTATTGTATCGTGTATTTCCTGGCGATGGAATAAATTACTCATATGCGGAGGTGGCGCGTTTCGCTCTTGCAAAGAAGCAGGTGTGGAACACGAAAGGCGAGCTTATTGCGCGCGTTGCCGCATCGCTTAATTGTAGTGTGCAGTTTTCACCAAGTGATCAGGCTGTGGTTGGTGGGGGCTCGAGCGATACATCCACAAAAGATGAAAATGGCGATGAGTATGGATATAATCCACAACTAGGAACGGAATATGTACATGATGAGAATGGTACTAACTATCTCGTGAGTCCAGGGACTAGCTGGTCTGAGACGGGACCCTCGGGTCCTGGGTATTACAAATCAACCAACACAGGATGGGAATTTCTTAAACCAGGTCGATTCAATTAGGAATCTGAAATCAAAAAGATACATTTCTCACACGCAAGAATGCCCAGCGGCATTCTTGCTCTATCTTCGGCGCTTCGTTGTCAATCCAATTCTCTCCCTACGGGAGATCAGGATTGACAACACCCAGCTTCGCGCCTTCGATATGGTTCGAAATGTATCTTTTTGATTTCTTGCTTTGACATAAAAAATGAGTATAATCAAGGACATGAATCCCGTTAGAGGTCGCGATCGCTACTGCATAATGGGATAAAGAGGGTAATGAATAATTATTAATTTTAATATAAATAAGTTGGTTTGCGATTTTTTTGATCGCGATCTACCCCGTTAGAAATTGTAAAATTTACAAAATATATTCATTGCTATGTTTTATAAAAAGTCGTTGTTATTATTAATAATACGGTATGCCCCAATTTCTAACGGGGTCTACCTCTAACGGGATGAAAAAGAAGGTGTTTGTTGCTATGTCTGGCGGGGTTGATTCCTCGGTTACCGCTGCGCTTCTTCTGAAGCGTGGTTTTGATGTGGTGGGGGTGTATATGAAATGTTGGTCAGAGAACAATCCTTGCGCGATAAGCGACGAGGCGGATGCGCATCGTGTTGCCACGCGACTTAAAATTCCTTTTTATACGTTTGATTTTGAGAAGGAATACGCGAAGAAAGTGGTGGGGTACATGGTGAAGGGATATCAAGGTGGGATTACACCTAATCCCGATGTTATGTGTAATCGAGAAATTAAGTTTGGGCTTTTTTTAAAGACCGCATTACGTTGGGGAGCAGATTATATTGCGACAGGACATTATGTAAAAAAGAACCAAAACTTAAAATCTAAAATACAAAATCTTTGTATTGCAAAAGATTTGAATAAAGACCAAAGCTATTTTTTGTGGACATTAACACAAGGACAGCTCAAGCATTGTTTGTTTCCTGTAGGTAATTATACAAAGCCAGAAGTGCGAGCGCTTGCAAAAAAATTTGGATTATCTACTGCGGCCAAGAAAGATAGTCAGGGAATTTGTTTTCTTGGTCAGGTAAAAGTTGATGATTTTTTGGAGAAGAGATTATCTGATATTAAGCCAGGCCCGATTTGTAGGTTAGATGGTGTGGTAATCGGTGAGCATAGGGGTGCTGAGCTCTATACCATGGGGCAACGGCATGGGCTTGGAATAGGGGGCGATGGTCCGTATTTTGTGGTTAAGAAGGATATAAAAAAGAACATTGTTTACGTTGGCAAAGAGGATGACCTGCAGCATTTTAAGAAAGAGCTTGTGGCTAAAAAAGTGCATTGGATAAGCGGTGTCCCGACTTCTGGGTCAAGGAGGATATTGTGTCGAACGAGGTATCGCCAACCATTGGTCCGTGCTACTATTACGCCAAGAGGTTCTGGTAGTGTATACGTTGTATTTGATAAGCCTCACCGATCAGTTACCCCAGGACAATCCGTTGTTTTTTACAAAGGAAAGAAAATGTTGGGGGGTGGAATAATTTGTTAAGTGTTTAGTTCTTAGTGCCTAGGGCTTAGTGATAATGAACGCGCGAATTTTTTACTAAGTCCTAAGTCCTAATGTATGAATATACGGAATTTTTGTATCATTGCGCATATCGATCATGGAAAGTCTACGCTTGCAGATAGGTTTTTAGAATTGACGGGAGCAGTGGAGAAACGAAAAATGCGTGAGCAGTTTTTGGATCAGATGGATTTGGAACGAGAGAGGGGGATCACTATTAAGCTACAGCCGGTACGCATGACGTATCGTACAGACCAGGAAGAATATACGTTAAATTTGATTGATACACCCGGCCATGCTGATTTTGCTTATGAGGTGTCGCGCTCGCTTCTTGCCGTTGAGGGGGCGATTTTGCTTGTAGACGCAACACAGGGCATACAGGCACAGACGCTTGCGAATTTTAATTTTGCGAAACACTGTGGGCTTACTATTATCCCAGCGCTTAATAAAATTGATGTTCATGTACATGATCTTGATGCGCGTATCCTTGAGTTAGCGCATCTTGTGGGTGCTGATGTGGGTGACGTGAAGCTTATTTCGGGAAAGACGGGGCAGGGGGTACTCGAGCTTTTGGACGAGGTGGTGAAAAAGGTTCCTGCGCCAACAAGAGATCCTTCGCAACCAAGTCGTGCGCTTATTTTTGATTCTCATTTTGATAATCATCGCGGTGTTATTGCAAATGTACGAGTACTCGATGGAATTTTTAAGCCATGGGAACGTATCGTGTTATTTCAAAACGACAAAGACGCTGAAATTATGGAGGTGGGGCATTTTAAACCAGCTATGGAAAAAGTAGGTGAGATTGTTGCTGGGGAGATAGGATATATCGCCACCGGCATTAAGGATCCTGGCGTGGTTCGTGTTGGCGATACGGTTGTTTTGAAGCGCGATTTTGAAGCAAAAAAGGTTGCGCCTTTTCCGGGATATGAGGAGCCACACCCTATGGTATTTGTCTCGTTTTATCCAGATAGCGCAGATGATTATTTGGATCTTCAAAAATCGCTTTCAAAGCTTAAACTGAATGATGCGGCGCTTTTTTATGAACCTGAGCAATCTCTTATTTTTGGGCGTGGATTTCGTGCAGGGTTTCTTGGTTTGCTTCACCTTGATGTTACGATCGAGCGGTTGAAACGCGAATATAATATCGTGACAATCGTTACTACCCCTTCCGTATCGTATCAGCTTGTTATGAAAGATGGCTCTGTGCGAACTATTTATCGTGCCTCCGATTATGACGATAACGGAGATATTCTTGAAATACGAGAGCCGTGGGTGGATCTTGAAATTCTCACTCCGAAACATTATTACGGAAGCATTCTATCGCTTGTTGAGAATTATCGTTTAGAGGTAGGCAATGTTGATAGCTTGGGGGACGCGCAGGTGATTCATTTTAAGGCGCCTCTTGCCGAGATTATTATTAATTTTTATGACGCGCTTAAAAGTATTTCTCAGGGATACGCCTCTATGAGTTATTCGTTTTCCGAGTATAGGGTGGGAGATCTCGAACGTCTTGATGTTGTTATCGCAGGAGAGCGTTTCGATGGATTTTCAAGAATCCTCCCAAAGAGTAAAATAGAGAGAGAGGCGCGGGTGGTTACTGAAAAACTCAAAGATCTTTTGCCGAGAGAGAATTTTTCCGTTGCTATTCAGGCAACAGTAGGAAGTCGCATTGTGGCACGAGAAACCATCCCTGCCCTCAAAAAAGATGTTACTGGATATTTGTATGGGGGAGACAGGAGTAGAAAAATGAAGCTTTGGAAGAAACAAAAAGAAGGGAAGAAGAAGCTTAAACAATTTGGAAAGGTAACTATAGAGCCACATATATTTTACGAGGTATTTAAATAATAGATGGTCTACGAATCATAAAACATCCCTTTCTCACACGTTCGGATACCCAGCGGTATCCTCACTCTGTCCTTCGGCGCTTCGTTGTCAACCCAACTCTCCACCATCCGCCAATCGGCGGAGGCGGATCGGGGTTGACAACACCCTGCTCCGCGCCTTCGGAATGGTTCGAAAGAGATATTTTATGATTCGCGAATAAATAAGATTTCATTTATGCAGAGGTTTCAAATATTTTTACGTTGGTTGCCGATTGTGAGTCTTTTTTGTGTTGGGCTTCTTGTGGGGCGTGAGACGTGGAAACGATACGAGAACTATGCGCAGTTAAGGGGAAGGCTTGATGCGCTACGGGCAGATATGAGGATAACAGCGAATGAGAATCGTAGTATTTCAAAACAAATCGAGTGGTATAATGATCCAGCGCATTTGGAAGAAAAGGCAAAAAGAGAACTTAACCTTAAAAAAGAAGGGGAAGAGGTAATTATTATTGACGAGAGAATAGTTACTACGACCACACAATCTTCATCGAAACCGAACGAAGAAAAAAAACCGTGGTGGGGTGTTCTCTTCTTTCGTAATGAATAAGTATGAATATCAAAAACAATATCTTTCGCCAATATGACATGCGAGGAGTGTATCCCAACGACATTAATGAGTATGTTGCGTATGTAGTGGGGGTTTTCATTGTTTCCTACCTTAACCTTAAAAAACCGAAAGTACTTGTGACTTATGATGCGCGTAAGTCATCTCGAGCACTTATGCGTGCTCTTGTGTATGGATTAACCAAGGCGGGTGCACGGGTGGTGTGTGGTGGGCTCTCTACGACGCCTATGCATATGTTTCTTGTTGCAAAGTACAACTATGGTCTTGGAATAATGGTCACCGCGTCCCATAATCCGGCAGAATGTAATGGATTCAAGATTAACCTAAAGGGAGCTAGGCCGTTTTATGGAGAGAGGCTTCAGGCATTTGGCGCCATGATTATGAAACAGGAGATGGAATATCCCACGGAGGCGATAGGTGCATTAGAGATAAAAGAAAAGTCATATCTTTCTTCATATGTTGATTTTATAATTAAGCATCTCCCAAGCGGTATTTCAAAGAAAAAGGTGTTGATTGATCCATCGCATGGTGTTGCGGGTATGGTGCTCAAAGAAGTCGCAAAGAGAAAGAAGTTTACTAATTGGATCTTTATTGCTGACACCATGGATGGGGATTTTTCTGTGCATGGGCCCAATCCTCTTATGCCAGATGTTTTTTCAAAGTTTCGCGCGGCAGTGCGAAAACATAAAGCTGACGTTGGTGTCATTTTTGACGTGGATGCTGATCGCGTATTTTTCATCCTTTCGGGACATAAAGAATATATAACATCAAGCGTTGTTGGTTTTCTTCTTGCGCGTGCGTATGTCAAACAGCTTCCTCGTTCGAAAGTTCTTTATGAGGTGCGAGCGGGGACGTTGCTTAGAGACGAACTTTCACATATTGGCGCACGCCCAATGCTTGTTCGTGTAGGGCATCCGTATTTTAAAGACGGTATCCGTAATGAAAAGGCGCCGTTTGGTTTTGAGCTGTCTGGGCACTACTACTTTAAAGAGTTCTTTTGTGTTGATTCCGGTATTTTCGCTTTTACGAAATTTCTCGGTGTGTTTATAAAAGAAAAGAATGGTTTTAAGAGAGAACTTTCAGTATTCACAAAGAAGCCACATTCCTCAGAAATAAACTATGTTGTTAAAAACAAGGAGGTTGCAATGGGGAAAGTAGAGGCTCTTTTTGGGAAGGGGAATAAGGTATCACATTTTGATGGGCTTTCTATCGAAGCGGAGGATTTTTACGTTAACATCAGGCCTTCCGGAACCGAGGATCTTATTCGTCTTAATGTGGAGGCA
>JACRHX010000027.1 GCA_016211955.1 Parcubacteria group bacterium
CACTCGCCCCCCCCCCAAAAGTTTTTCCTAATTCAATTGCTTCATTAATCGCTACATTAGAAGGCACCTCAGCCCTATCAGCATAGAATAATTCGTAAAGGCCAATACGTAATACATTTCGATCGATCACACCAATCTGGTCCAACGGCCACTCGGGAGCCGTCTTTTCAATTACCCCATCGATATCGTCGATATGCGAGATCACTCCATTTACAATTTTATAAACAAATTCAGGCTCGTCAATGCCAGGAGCAAACTCCTCCATGTTACGTTCCACAATCTCTAAAAGATTGGTCTTCCTACCATAAAAATCCCATTCGTACAGGGATTGTAATACTACTGTTCTCGCAAGGTGCCGTGTTGCCATACGTTACGTCATCCTGAATGCAATGAAGGATCTCTCTCTTACCACTTATTACGTAAACATCGAGAGATTCTTCGCTTCGCTCAGAATGACAAAATTTTTTGATTTATTTCTTTTTTTCTACTAATTTCGCTATCCTAGGCTTCACCTCTTTCCCTTTATAATACCCACAGTTCGCACAATAGTGATGAGGTTTAACTGCGGTGCCACACTCTTTGCAAACAATCAAATTCTGCGCAACAAGTGCGAGATGAGAACGCCTACGGCCTACTTTTGATTTAGAATGATGTTTTGTTGGTACGCCTGCCATATATTTAGGAATTAGTTATAACCACAAACGAGCAGTAAACGAAAATTTTTTTCGTATTATGCGAGTGCAGTGGTTATATACTCGAAAGTTTTCGTACCTTCGAGTATATACGTAGATACTACCTTACTTTCTTACGAACGTCAAACATTTTTATTCCAAAGAAAATCTTTTTTTGATATACTAATTTCAGATCGGTTGCATTGAACGGTTACGACTTTTCAAAACCCTTTCGACTTATGCAAATTGAGAGTCCGTCTGGTCACGGCTTGACGAAGAGGATTCGCATGCGAGTCTTCAAAAAAGAAAATACTTGGTGCGATACGTTGGTTGATTCTTGATCACACATACAATACAGTTTAAGCTCTCCTTGCTTTTTGCAAACTAGCTGGACGGTGGCAGAGATGACGTGTCGCACAACACCGACTCCAATAGTAACCCGAACGTCTTCAAGCTGGAACACAATGACGACGGCTTGTGGTTGAACGACACTTGGGCGAAGCCTGACAATGAGTGGAATCCGAACAACAGGTTCGTATTCCGTCTCCGAAATTCTTTTCTTTCCGCGGCCTTACACGTCGCGGTTTTTCTTTTCTGTATTCGTTACATTCTTTTTCCAACCACCAAACATCTTACCAACTTCTTCAAGCTTCAAAGCAACATCCTCACACTGTTTATTTGAAATAAGCTTTCCCTCCCACGCAATCGAAATGAGAAATTTGAGAGTGTCCAACACCAAAATACATTCAGAAATTTTTTCTTCTTTCTTCTCTTTTTCGACAAAATATGCACGATATGATAATTCAAGCAAATCAAGAAACGTATTTTCAATCCGTGCACCTATTGTATAGCGCGCCCCTTTAGCAATATGCGGAACAATATTCATCCAAATCAAATACCCCTCTTTGATCCTGCTCAAAATCGAGGCGCTACCGAGAGAGAGAGAGTAACGTGCGAACGTGTCATGTATATAATTCTATCATTTCTATCGAAAACTTGCTCGCCGCCTGGCGAGAATTTTTACATGGAAAACGCAAGCGCAAAGATGTTGAACTATTTTCACTCCATCTCATGGACAACATACTTGAGCTTCATTATGACCTCTTGAACAAAACCTACCGACACGGTTCCTATCAATCATTTAAGGTAAATGACCCAAAACCACGTGATATCCACAAAGCGAGTGTCCGTGACCGACTTTTACACCATGCCATCTACCGAATGCTATACCCCTATTTTGATCCTAAATTCATCTTTAACTCGTACTCCTGCCGACGCATGAAAGGTACCCATCGGGCCATAAATCGTTTCAGAGAATACATACGTAAAGTCTCAAAAAACAACACACGAACCATTTGGGTTTTAAAATGTGATATCAGAAAATTTTTTGCAACCATTGACCATACTATTTTAATCAATATACTAAAACGACGTATTGGCGATATAAATACAGTATTGCTCCTACGTGAAGTTATTGGAAGTTTTCACGCCAAGGATACGCGTGGTATCGGTTTACCTCTTGGAAATCTCACGAGCCAACTTTTAGTAAACATTTACATGAACGAATTTGATCATTTTGTTAAACGAAACTTGAAAATCGCCGACTACGCCAGATATGCAGATGACTTTGTGATCTTGTGTGAAAGTAAAGAATACCTAGAAAATCTTCTCCCGAAAATATCAGCATTTCTTAAAACACGACTAAAGTTATCACTCCATCCGAATAAGGTATCCATCGCGACAATCGCATCCGGTATTGATTTTCTTGGCTGGGTGCACTTCCCACATCACCGAGTACTGAGAACATCGACGAAACGAAGAATGTTGAGGAACTTGAACAAAAATCAAAAAAAGAACTCTCTACCCTCCTATCAAGGTCTTCTTGGTCATGGCAACACATACAAGG
>JACRHX010000028.1 GCA_016211955.1 Parcubacteria group bacterium
CCACCGATCCCTGTTACAAGAAATAAAACCGCAATAGCTAGATATTTGATCTTTGTGATATATCTTGAAAGACGACTCATCCAAAGCATCCACAAAGGAACCTTTCCTACAATAATATCTTTTTGGTCTGCCTCAGGAAGAAAACTCATCCATCCCCATCGTTTGTTATTCATCACGTATACCTCCTTGTTGTATGTGCTGGGTTTAAAATACCAGTTTTTATTATTTTGTCAATGGTTTGTGGCGCTGTTCGGAAACATGATATTCCCTGAGCGAAGTCGAAGGGTTTCCTTAAAGAAATGTAGGCCTTCGACAGGCTCAGGCACTAGTAATTATGAGATTATCGAACAGCGCTATGGTTTGTGTTGTCCTCAATTATCTTCGCCTCTTCAACAATTGTATTACTATCCGGCACATAGGTATGGATAGGAACGATGTCGGTTCCCTTTTTCCATGTCTTTACGATGGGGTCAATAAAGCTCCACGTGGCTTTTACCTCATCGGTACTTACGAAAAGCATTTGTTCTCCGGCAATACAGTCGAGAAGAAGTTTTTCATATTCTTCAACATACTGAACACCTCTCTTGTCTTTTCGTAATACAAAATCAAAGGTTCGTTCCTCCATTTCAAAATCAAGCCCGGGCCTCTTCGACCAGAATTGAATAGTGATTCCCTCCTGTGGCTCTAAACCAATAACCACCTTATTCTTATAGTGTTCCTCGCTGTTAGTGGGACACAAACAAGGTTCTGGATGTTTGAATGTGATCACGATTTCCTTTTTTACCTCCCCCATACGCTTCCCCCCCTCGAACATAACAGGAATCCCCTCCCACCGAGGAAGATTAAGTGATGTCATTACTTTAAAATATGTTTCAGTGATCGAATCTGGATCAACACCTTTTATTGTTCGGTATCCATTATATTGCGCGCGAAACGTTTTCTTTGAAGCATCGTTTTCAGTAACATCTACAAGATGCTTCAATACCCGTGCGCGCTCCTCCCGTATCGCTTGGGCATCATAGGAATGCGGTCGCTCCATAGTAACAAGTGCAAGCATCTGCAAAACATGATTCTGTCCCACATCAACAAGCGCACCTACGCTATCATAAAATGCACCACGTTCCTCAACGCCAAGCGTCTCAAAAAAACGAATATCAATACGTTCAATGTGTTTAGAATTCCAATTGTCTTCGAAAAGATTATTCGCGAAACGAAAACTCAATACATTTTGAATCATCTCTTTTGCAAGGTAGTGATCAATACGATATATCTGTGTTTCCTTAAAAAGTGTTCCGAGCAGTTCATCAAGTTCTACTGCTGTTTTTAAATCACTTCCAAATGGCTTCTCAACAAGCACGCGAGTCCATCCCGTTAGAGGTAGAGGCGCGCTGCGAGCCCTCGCGACCTCTAACGGGATCCACCCCCCCTCACCCCCACATGGCACAGTAAGGCCTGAAGTAGCAAGGTGTTCGAAAATACCTTTATAGAGTTCCGGAGGCACTGCAAGATAAAATAATTTATTCGTGCACACCCCCCATTCTTCATCGATGTTCTCAAGGTGTTCAGCGAGTGAGATATAGCATTCATCAACATCCAATAATCCCTGATGATATACGAATGAAGTGAGAAATTCTGTTGGATCACTATCTTTGTCCCGATCTCCTATATATTTTGTAAACGATGTCCTCAGATGTTCCCTAAACATCTCATCGGTAAGTTCTCGTCGCGCAACCCCAACCACACGGAACATTGTTGGTAACTTTCCAGCTTTATATAAATAAAAAAGCGCGGGAGCAATTTTTCTCGCTATCAAATCCCCCGTCGCCCCAAAGATCACCAAAATAGTTGGTGCAATACTATTTTTCGCATTATTCATAGCAACATCTTAACACAGGAAATAAATCACCACTCTCTTGATTTTTCCCTCGTCTATGGTTAAATCTTCATTAGTCCCTTTTCACCATGAAAGGAGGGGAGCACATGAGAGATAACGCGTGGTATCAATTTGGAAATGCAATCCCAATGATACTTCTACGAGTTGTAATAGTATATGCAGTGCTCACTATTATTATCCAACTCCCTGTATATTGTCTTGTCTTTGGTCTCATTGTTCTCTTTGCCATCCTCCATCTCTTTATACCTCGATGTTTCAAGATAAATAATTCTGACCATTAAACACGAAACCGCCCCCACGGCGGTCTTTCATTTTCTACCCAATAATTTCAAAAAATCATCGAAATTAATTTTTGCCTGTTTCAGAATTGATAATAATACCCCCCGCCCCAAATCCTTATTATGCATTGGGATAATCACCTGCCGTGTTGCATCTATACTGTGTCGTAACTTAACATGGCTTCCCTTCTGGTGAATAACCTTAAAGCCGAGACGAAGCAGTAACAGAAGAAGATCTTTTGCTTTTAGAATAGGAATAATCCCCATGTTTTTTTATTTCTCTATCATTACACTCAGTGCACAAATCAATCGCCTCTTTTGCCATTAACTTTGCTTCTTTAATACTTGAGCCTTGAGTAATAATCTCTGGAAACTTGGGCACACGCACAATATAGCCTTTATCCTCCCCCCATTTCTTTAATACAATAGAAAAAACACCGCCCGCTGTTTTTATATTAAATTTTTTTTCAGTACCTTTCATATTATTATAATACCACACAATTAAATAAGATCCAACCTTAAATCTCAAAGCCCTGCTTCATCCTTATTTTATATAACCCCTCAAGAAAATCTGCACCCGCATACCCCGCAATCACCGCGAAACGCCAATCATATCCCGCAAGCGCTCCCGCAACACCACCCACCAACGCAGAAACCAAAAGCGAAAAAGAAAGATATCCAAAACGAATTCTTTTCTCTTTTTTATTCTTCTCAAAATACTTGGAAATTCCAACAAGAGCGCGAATGACCCCACCAAGAACTCCAAACCCAATAAAATAATAAAGTGTCTCCATAACGTAGGTTTTAGAACTACGACCAACCTTATTATATCACAAAAATATCAAAATTTTAATCTTCTGATTTTACTGCAATGCCTTTCCAAACAATGCCACTATGCGACCGCATAATGGACAATCTGTAAAAATGTGTTCTGTTGAATTCTGACAGGTGGTATGCCGCATCATACCACCTACGATATAAAAAAGACCCTCGTTGTGGGGGTCATTATATGCTGACACTGTCTAGATAAAAATTATGTACCTATACGCCGAGGTGGTCGAAATCTTCGCTAAGATTCAACGCCGTGATCAAGAAGTACTGATCTTCTTTTGTGTCCTTCCTATAAACCCTTCCCGCAAGAATGGGATCGACCTTCACGACGATCGTCTTTTGAAACACATTCTCATCTGGCGCAAAAACCAAAATCTCGTCAAACAGTCCCTGTCGTTCTGCCTCGCGATATCTACTCGCAACATCAACAGGAAGAAGCTGTCGAAATATACGACATGTCAACTCATAATAAGAATCGCAGTGACCAACACGCGATACCGCTCGAGAATATCCGTGTCTGTCATTTCGCAAACCCAAACAAAACCCTGCATAAGAAAGACCTGCGATACAACCAACAACCGCTATTGCTAAAACATGATAATAAGAATCACTAAGTTTACACCCAACAATAACAGCAAGGAGACCCAAGACAGCAAAAGATATCCCCAAAAAGACAGACTGATTTGAAAACAAAAAGGGCTTCTTCACCCACCCTGCGAACCATGTGTTCTGCGGTTTATATGGTTCATAGAGCCTGCTCGCCTTAAGAAGCTTCGTCTTGTACTTCAGCTCGCTATCGATTTCCTTCAGCTGCGCCTTTTGCAATGAGCGTTGCTCTGGTATTACATACTGCCGCCTGAGTCCAAATTTACGCTCCTTAAGCGCTTCGACCTCTTCGCGCAACTTCTGCGTCATGTCGCTCACTTCAGGTTGTAAAAGAACAGTCTGATTACTTCCCGCTATCGTATTCATCTCTCATCCTCCTTCGCCTCGCCGTAACTTTAATGTAGGCGGGCTTATTTCAGAATATAGTTTTATACCACACCATTAAATACAAAGCAACACAACGTAGCGCTGTTCGGAAACATGATATTCCCTGAGCAAAGTCGAAGGGTTTCCTTAAAGAAACGTAGGCCTTCGACAAGCTCAGGCACTAGTAATTATGAGGTTATCGAACAGCGCCACACAACGTATCAAAAATCTGACGATCGTCAGGAATTTGATACTTCTCTATTTTCCTGTTTTTGTTTATTCCAATATTCTTCAAATCGACGAATTTGTTGTTCGATGTACCATGCGTGTGGGTCGGCTACCGAACGCCCCTGCATTACTGTCTTCATTGCCTCACCCGCTTTATATCCCATACCAATAAGAATACAGGATGCCATAGCGACAGAACGATGCACTCCTGCCTTACAATGGGTAAATACCTTACCACCATTTTTGGCATAAGGAAAAGCTGTTTCTACTCCGTGCACCAAAGCCATCACAGGAATAGGAAAAAGTGGGGCATCAAAAGTACGAAGACGTAAAATCTCAATGGGAACAGGCGCGACGTCCCTCAAAAAGGGATGCGACAGGCGCATGTTAATGATTAGCTTTGTACCAATGTTGTAGAGGTATTCATATCCCTCGAGCTCTGGCTGTGATCCTAGATATAAATAGTCTGTAATTTTTGAAATATCTATCATACCAGGTAGTAGAAATTCGACTATTGTTATCGAATTCTATTTTATAGCTAATTAAATATTTTTGATAAAAAACCAGCATAAAGAAAATCCCACAGTCGAATTTTCACTACCTGGCATATATATACTGTAAAATATAAATCTCAAAAAGAAAAATCCCGGAACAATGTCCGAGATATTCACGTCCTAATCCCTAAAAACTAACAGCTAGAAGCTAAATAAGCATACCCGCCTCCCACAAGACCTCTCGCATCCGTTCCATCGAAACACACTCGCTATCTTTTTTAAGAAGCTCGCCAAGCCTATCAGAGGGAGAACCGTGTCTCATCATCGAAGCAAGAGCTCGTGTGTCCAAAAGATGTTCTATCCCCATACGTCTCAATCCATATCTCGCATTTTGTATCTCGCGCTTTATTCCAATATCACAAGGAATTTTTTCAGGAACACCACTGTTTGATATAAACCACATGGGTCTATGCACACCGTACATCATTGCAGAGAGCCTATTTTCACGAACGTATTCAATCGGTAGCAATGGTTCATTTCGTATCTGCGCATCAACAAGCCTTCCTATATAAATGAGAGTGAGTAGCATTTCTTCGTTTATCGTGGGTTGTGTGGGCAGTAACCGCAATTCTACAACACAAGAGTCGTTAATAAATTTTACACGTGCATCAAGCCATGTCATTCCAATAGCTATCTGAAGCGCCGCCTCTGGGTTATGAAGAATGTAGGGAAATTGTCCCGCGCGAGCAAGATAATCTTCCGTATCAACAAAGTATCGTTCCGGCAATCCAATACGAAGCATGTTGCCCGCACCGATTTCGTGAGGAGTACGAATATCGAAAGCTCTCTCCCAAGAAAGAACACGAATATCTTGCAATCTCGTATCGTGACTCTTTTCCCACGCAACCATTCGCATATCATTAAGATGCGTATCAGCGCAATTCAAAAATCGAGCATTTCCAGAAAGCGCCAAAAGATAAGGCGCGATTACGAACGATCGATTCATCTGGTTAATAGCGTCAACGAATGATCTTGCCTCGATATTTACCTGAAATGATTGAAACAAAGAAACGACCTCAGCGAAACCAATGTCAATCTGTGTAGCTCCAAGACCGATCAACGTATCAACATGTTTCCCCCTATGAGTATTGTAAAAATTGGGCACCTGTACATACTTAGGTTTACTTGTTCGCGGAGTATCCTTAATCGGCAAGAATGGATTAGCACCAACCCTCAAAACGGAATATCCACGCATGTGTGCCGCCTTAATAAGTGTTGCGAGCATACAAGCATACTCTTTTCTAAGATCGCTGAAGCCATTGCTTGAAAGAATGTCAAAGGGCCCCGGATTCCTTAGTTCAACCTGACTTGCACCAAGCTCTTTATCTGCACCATCACCAATCTCACCAATAAGGGCATCCCTGATACCCTCCAATTCCTCCATCTTTGCATGTGGAGCGTCAATGGCTACCTCGGATTCAATCCCAACAAGTTGTGTACCTTCCGTTTTTCTAAATCGCTCCTCTTGTCCAATCATGTCCCGTGCCTTTTTGTTAAATGATTCTCGCATTTCTTTTTCATTCTGTTGTGCTTTATTTTTATCCAACATAGCACCCTCCTCCTTTCAGGATTTTTTTGATACGTGATACCCACATGAGTACCTCGTCAGTGTGTTCGGTGACTCCGAACATTCGGAGCTCAATCGTTCCGTGTCTACTGATACGTATAAGATCCCAACAATTTCTTGGATTCTCTGCAAAACCACGCAATTTGGCAACTCTCAGGAAATCATGAACATTTTTGTATCGTTCAGGTTTCCAAGACGTTGCCATGGTTTTATAAAGTCTCAATCGCTCTCCATCCGAGTGATCACCAAGTTCACACAATTCTTCAAGATAAGGAAGCAATACGTTATACGTAGCGATCGCACTCATCATATCTGAAACACCGATATGAATATGCGTACCAGTAACACGACAAGCGGCAGACAAACGTTCTCTCTCAATATTCCGTACGATTTCCAAGTATCGCGGATCAGGATACACATCAAGCGGCATGTCTACATCTTGAACCTCTCTGTTTATAACCCGTATTCCCAACTTCCGTGCGCACATCACTGCATTATTATCATTCTCGAGAAGCTCAAGCTTGATTGCACCAATCTCTTTTTGAGGTCTCGTCCTATCCTCTACCTGACACGCGGAAAGCTCATAGGTCCACCGCTCATCATCCATTGTTTCCAAAAAAAGTTTTGATCGTGGCACAAGAACACCATGTCGATCGACAAGAAAATGTTCACGCTCAATACCAACATATCCCGTAAGCTCGTCACGAAAATCAAACTTTCCTAAAAATTCAGAAAGCGCTATTTCACTCATCTCCATCTCCCCCCTTCTTCTCTGTCATTCCCGCGCAGGCGGGAATCCAGTCGTTTTGTCATCCCGAATGCAATGAGGGATCTCTCTACTAGCATTTGTTCTAATATCGAGAGATTCTTCGTTTCACTCAGAATGACTAGTGGTGATAAAAAGAATTCTTTTTTCAAGGTTCTGTTCCCAAAAGAAGCAAAAAGCCTCTTCCGGGGAAGAGGCTTTTGTATCAGTTACAATGTTTAGGTATTACCCATGTGTTGCAACAAAAGCCCCCTTCCCCGAGAGAAGTCTAAAGCTAAACCAATACGTAAATGTATATCCCTGTTGCTCCATATTATGTTCTTTATATGCTAAGTTCTTTGATTCGTCAATCCCATTTATCAAATATCTAACGATCGTCAGGAATTTGATATATCAAAAAAGTATAGGTGATATGCTGCAGCATACCACCCAGTAGTAATAGCTAACGATGTTTATTGGGAAGTACGAAGTTGGTAATGAAGTTGCGGAGAATTTTTTTACCTGCGGGGTCTGTGTTTTTTATCGAGGCGAGAAACTTTTTTACTGCTTTTTCATCTTTTCCGCCAAGGGCGGATCCGCCTTTGGCGGAAAAAAAAGCTGCCTTCTTCATGCGCACCAGATGCTTGAGATGCGCTGATTTTTTTTCTGGGTGGAATTGGAGAAGCCGTATGGTGTCCCCTATTCCAATCGCCTGCGGTTCACAAAATTTCGAAGAACCCAACAATTTCCATTCAGGCAAAAGTTCCTTTGCCATACACTTATGGTTGGATTGAAACCAAATATTTTTTGGAAGGTCTTTAAAAAGCAGATCATCCCTTCCCTCCTTAGTCACCTCAACGCGTATTGTCCCAAACTCCTTTCCTTTAGGATTAAAGACCACCTCACCTCCTAAGGCGCGCACGGTAAACTGAAGACCGCCACAAATCCCCAAAAGTGGAATCCCCTTTTTTACTATTTTTCTAATGTAGGGATACGTCTTTTTTATCCATGGCTTTTCGTGCCCTGTAACCGGATCTCCTGTTGAACCACCAATAATTACACCATCGAATTGACTAAGATCTTCCGGAAATACACCTTGAGTCCCATCACAGTACACCCAATTCTCAGGTTTCAAACCCACCATCTGCCTTGTAACTTCTGAATAGGTGCTCCCTCTATAAATCTCCCTATTAAAAAGCTCCCGCTGATTAAGATCAGGCGTAAGAATATCGAAAAATAGAACTCTAATTTTTTGTTTCATATTTTTTACTGTTTTGTCATCCTGAACGTAGTGAAGGATCTCTCTCTTATTGACCATTCCGAAATCGAGAGATTCTTCGGCCGATGCCTCAGAATGACAGAGGGGTTGAGAATGACAGAATTAAAAAACTCGGGTATTCCCGAGCTATCATATTACTTTTTACTATACCAGGGCCAACTCCACAAGGGGTGTGTAAAAGACTCCTTGTCTCCATAAGTCCAAAAATATTCTGGGAGGATGATAAAAAAAGCGGGGCCAAAACACATCGCAACAAGCCCAATACATCTATCAATAAAAGTCCACGTACCACTTTCATTCCTTAACTTACACTGTGCAATGATAGAAACTATCCAATATCCAATCAGAAGCCAGCAAGTAAAAAACAACGCCATTGCCACCCACCTCCTTTTAAAAGCTACTGTATATAGTATACGACGCCATACTTAAAATTCAAAAAACAAAACCCCACAATAGGGGTTTTTGAATTTTTAGTAATCTTTTAGATATTTTACTGCTGCGAAGGCAAATACCCACAAAAGAGATGGGCCGCATTCTTGTATAAAAACTTGTGCAAAAATCACTAACGGATCAAAAATCATACAACAAAAATCTACTGCCAGTGGGGCTAACAACGTTAAGCTCATTGTAATCAAAAGTATTCGTGAAAGATTCTGTAAATCAAGACGAAGATCATCTATCCGATTATACCCCCCACTACCCGTAGCCGGCACAATCGGATTTTGAACGATAGCAATATCAGATAACGCCTTACTCATATCCCTCGCGGATTCATACCGAGACGATGCATCAAATTGAGTTGCCCTTGTAACCACGGCACACAGTTTCCGATTCTTGGTTCCCTCAAATGGTTTTGTAGGAAACTCGCCGGGTTCTACACCAATAAGGAGTGTGCGCATAACCATTCCGAGAGTGTAGAGATCACTCCTTGCGTCTGCGTTTCCAAAAATCTGTTCGGGTGCAGCATAGCCAAGTGTACCAATTGCAGTTCCCTTTCCCATACCCATCTTGTTTGCAACCCCAAGATCAATAAGCCAAATCTTCCCTCGTGCATCAAGCATGATATTGCTCGGCTTTAGATCACGATGAACAATTTTACTTACTCCATGAAGGTGCTCGAGAATTAAAAGCACCTGTTGTGTCCACTCGACCACTTCACGCTCGGAAATCTTTCTCCGCAGACGAATGGCTTCGATAGTCTCTCCGTCGATGAACTCCATCACCATACAGTAACCGCGTGCAGAGTCATAAAACCATTCTCTTACCTTAGGAATACCCTCGCAATTCAAAGACTGCAAAAGCTCCGCCTCACGAATAAACCATTTCACCTGTTCGTCACTAGAATCATGCACGGAAAGAATTTTCATTGCATAGTTCGTTTCACCATCTGTTACATGAGTCACTCGACCCATCGCGCCACAGCCAAGCTCTCGTACATGCGTGTACTTATCTTGTGTACTCAACAGCTGTGTAATCATCTACACACCCCTTTCTCAGTTCAATGAACAAAAAAACTATACCTCATTATAGTAATTATGTCAAACAAAAAAGGCGCTGTTCGAAAACATGATATTCCCTGAGCGAAGTCGAAGGGTTTCCTTGATACAAGGTAGGCCTTCGACAAGC
>JACRHX010000029.1 GCA_016211955.1 Parcubacteria group bacterium
AAGGTTGCTACGCACCTCCCCGAGACTTATCGCAGCTACGCTACGTCCTTCATCGCCTTTTAGTGTCTAGGCATCCACCGTGTGCCCTTATTATTACCCGTATCCAACCAGATAGATATGTATTGCACAACACCTGGAAGGGTGTATTTTGTACAATAGCCTTGCCATCATCTTTCGACTACATGCAAGGACTTGGGGAAATCGTTTGATCTTTAAAATATACCCTTCGATTCTCCTCAAAATAAAATATTGTGAGGCCGATCGATGGGAAAATGCGATCTACGAAATTACGTTCACTTTTCAAACATCAATCCTCACCATCATCTTCTGATTAGCTTCCTAGCCTATGAGCTTCTTAGGATACCCCTAACGAGCTAACGAGCTAACGAGCTAAAAAAATACCGCTTTCGTAAGAAACAAGAGCGGCTAATGGGGTGCAGAAAAGACCCATTCCTCAAAAGCCGTGAAATTGTTCTCTACTGTTCATCATTGTTTGTTCTCTTATTGTATTCAAATAAACAAGTATGTCAAGCAAAAGTTCTTAGGACTTAGGATTTAGAACCTAGGACTTAGTAACCAAGAATACGCTATTAAACTATCCTATCTCCTTTTACTCACGATCGTGAGTAAAAGGAGATATACTGCGGTAAATTAAAAAGCCCCCGCCGGAGCTCGTTATTATTGTTGCTGTGTCTACTTCAAAAAGAGATAGAGGAGAAGTCTCGTTCCCGTAAGTGGGGTTGTAACTACTGCTGCACGTACCTGGTCATTAGCTAATTCATTAGCAATAGCTTCGTATCCTTTATCAGTAGGGTCAACATCTACTACGCATAACCTGCCCTCCCTATAGGGTTCTTGTCCCTCCTTAAGATCAGTAATAAGCACTAGCTTTGATTGAGCACCATAGGGGGACATACGAAACGTATACGCAGCTTGAACATGACCTGCATACTTACCCAATTCCTGTTCCAACGCTCTTGGGTCAACGTATGAAATGGTAACAACATTTCCTTTTCGCTCAACCTTTGGAAGAGAATCATCATTGGGCGCTGCACTTCCCGCCTTCGAGATACACCAGAAAAAAGACATTACCAGAAGAAGAGTTGCAAATTTCCTCATTTTGTTTTTCCTCCCATGGCCCTCTTTCGCATAAAGCGATAGAGGGTTTTTATTCTGAAAGAACTAATAATGAGGATACTAAAAAATACCAACCCTGTCAAAAAGACCCTTCGATTACACTCAGGGTGCTCAAAATTGTAATTGCGTAAACGGCGCAAACAATTTTAGCAAAATAAAAGCCCCCAATAGGATGGGGACAAACTTAAATATCACTTTACAAAATTAGAGGGGCTGGGTAACCTTACCACTCGAAGAAAACTCAGCCTTGAGAGCTTCGAGGCAGGCATCCGCTTCAGCAGAACGCAGCACCTCTTCAGGAGAATCCTCTGTGGGCCGCACATTCGCCAACTCCTGTTGCAACCTCGCGTCGGAAACATCCTTACGCTTCAAGGCTCTGGCACGAACGTCAGCCACAGAAGATGAGATCTGATTAGCCTGTTTGAGGGGCAGCGGTAGCATTATCCTGAGCCTTTGTTGCGCTATCGGTCGCCTGAATTTCCTTGAGAGCCGCCTCCATCTGACTGCGCTTCTTCTTCAAACCATCGAGGGCTTGCTTGAGGCCGTCGAGAGCTTGCGTTGCTGCAGTTTTCGCCGCTTCGTTTGTCGCCAACTCCTTGTTAATATCAACAATCTGCGCAGCATAGGTCTTTGCCTTCCAATCATCCGACGAATCATCGTTACTGAGAACACTCTTTGCAGCAGCCCGAAGCGTTTCCTTCCTGCCATTGAGACCATTAACAACACGGACGAAACCGTTAACTACTCCAACCTGTTGAGCATTTGAATCCATGACCTGCTCAATGGCGTGTTCGAGATCACGTAGGTACTGTTCGATCGCAGCCGGAGAATTCAAATCGATCATCTTGTTCAAAAGCTCATGGACTGTTCCAAGAAAAGACAAACGCAATTTTCCAAAAATGCTCATACTCATAGTGGTGATTCCTCCCTTGAATTGTTGAGAAGGCTCCCCCTCCTCGTGGGTCTTGTTGCTTGTTAGGCAATGGGAACATCTCCTCCTTATCTTCGGCATCTTCAAGAAGGTCAATACGCGCCTGAAGATCGTTAGTCCTCTCTGCAGATCCAAGTTTATCCTTTGCTGTGGCAAGGTTGTTCTTCGCAGTCTTGCCCACATCACTCTTGTGATCATCAATGTATTCCTCTGCCTTAGAAACAGCCGCCTTTGCATCACGCAGTGCCGTGACCGCCTTCGTACGAATACGCTCTACGGCCTCATGCTCCTTACGCGCCTCAGCAAGAATTCCATCAATTGTCTTATGGGCAGCCTTCACCGCCCTCACAATGTCTAGATAATCAGGCCTATCTCCAACTAATCGCCTTGTGGCATCTTCCACAGCTGCCGTTGCCTTCTGCAAATCATTCCACAAGCTATCTTTGATATCATCATCGTAGGTGTGAATATACGTATTTGCCCTTTCGATATCCTTGCGCGCTGCAGCTATTTCACTCGCAACATTACCCTTTGCCTCAGCAAGACTTTGAGCAATGGCCCCAATCGATCGGATAAACGACTCAGCCTCATCAAGCCATCGGTTGATAGCAGTAACAGCAGCTTCTGCTTCACTCCACTTCGCCATATCCATAGAAGTTGTGTCGAATGAAGAAAATGCGCTAAGTGCCATCTGAACGCGCTTTGATGCCTCGATACCATTTCCCTTTACTGATTCGAGGCTTGTTGCAGCATATTGAGTTCGCAAGCTTGCAAGCAAGGTGACACCAGCATCAACCTTCTCGTGTACCGTCTGACCCCTTTGTCTTAGTGCAGTCACCTGATCATCAAGGCTCTTCTTCCGAACAACAATCGCCTGTACCTTTGTAACGGCATCGCTCGCCTTTTGAGTCGCACTCGCAATACAAGTAAGTACATCGGCAAATCGCTTCTCTTCGAGTGCTTTATCTGCATCACGAAGAATAGTCTCAGCGGTATTCATATCGTTTACGAAATCTTCGACAGGAAATCCCTGATCCTTAATGGTGTTTACTTTTGTGAAACCGCCTTGAACACTCGCACGCGCGGCACTTAACTGGTTAGGAATTTCTTCGATTTTTTTTTCCCATTCAGCAACCTTTCTCGTTGCTCCATCGAGTAGCTCCTGACTATTTTGAAGATCTCTCGTTACCGCCTTATACGTGTTTTCCATCTCGCGATACTCTGCCGAAGAAAGATTTGGCACATCAGGATTTCCCGCACTATGGTCCGCATCGCTATAAGAAGTAGTGGCACGACTAATCGTAGTTTCTGCGGTAGTGAGAGTATTCGTAAGTTCATTGAAATCGCCACGAGGAATCTTGGTACTCAAAGCATTCACCTGAATCTTGGGCAATTCCATAGCATCTTGCATCCGCACAATGCGATCTGATGCCGCCTGCTTTGCAAGCTTCGCCGCCTGTTGCGCAGCACGACGATCGTCGCGTCCCTTCATGAAACCTGAGATAAAGATGAAAAGAAAATATACGCCTGCTCCACCACCAACAAGAAACATCATCATTCGAAGAACATGCCACAATCCAGAAAAGTCGGCACCAGGACCATTATTGATAATGGTAGTTGCCCCACCCGAATGGGCTTGAGCCTGAACCACGTTTGCAAGTTCAGTGAGACCACCTACAAATGCTCCGACATTATCCCCCGACTTAAGACGTGGGTTCATAATATCGGTACGAATTCTAGAGGCCTGTTTTGCAATTGATGCATCATACTCACCGCCAGCTGAAATAATAAGCTTGTGCTCTCTCATGGAAACCATCACTACTACAAGATTACTTTTCCTACCACCATTTGGTGAGCGCCAAGAAGCATAATTTCTCTGATATTCTTGCACGAGATAATCAATACTCGCTGCCCCGCCCAAGGTAGAAACTGTCCTCACGCGAACATCGGCACCCACAGCGACAAGCTTCTGCGCAGCAGCCTCTACTTCACCCAATCCAGAACCAAAGATACCGGCATTATCAACGACTAGCTCATTTCCAGTTTCTGCAAACACCGAATAACTAGACATCAACACCATAATCAATACAAATACAAAAGAAACGAAACTTCGTATCTTCATAGTGTATTACCTCCCCTTTTTCCCTACTTTTGGACCATCAGGCCCATTTTCAAGGAATGGTATTCTATAGCATATATCTTATATTATGTCAAAAATGACATGCAAACAAACCCGCCTTTTGGGCGGGTTTGAAAGTTATGTTAGGAAACGAGATACCTATTTCATTTCTACGATTCTGCGGAAGCGATCGATAATGTGCTCAGCATACGCCTTGCCTCCTAATCCGAATGCCAAACCTCCAGCGATAGCAAGCATTGCAACAATACCTGTTACTACGATTGAAACAATCGTCTCTGCAACTTGTAATTGAAGGAGAGATGCAAACAAACCAAAGATAAAGATTGCCCACCATGCAATGGCGCCAACGAGCTCTGAACCTGCAAGCTCAGCACCCTTTGCTGATGCACCAACAAACATTTTTACCACGTTTGCCACCCATACGGTTGCGAGCATAATTACGGTTGCTGCAAACACGCTAGGAAGATACGCCATTACCTGCGCCAAAAACTGTGAGAATTGTGGTAATCCAAGGATATCAGAAACTGCAATAAGGAACCCGATCATGACAAACCAGTAAACAAGTCTCCCTAAGAAATGTCCCGAATGCAAACGCATTCCCCCACGTGATACTACTTCTTCAAACCCTGCTTTTTTAAGTAAGGAGTCAACTTGTGCGAGTGTAACAATTTTTTCTACTAATGTTCCAAGACCGGCTGCTACAATCCACCCTACAAGAAGGGTAAGGAGGGCACCAACAAGTGCTGGGATAAACGACGCAGTACTCCTCCCAAGCTGGGTAAGAGACTGAAATAAAATATCAAGCCATGCCTGAACTGTCATATGTTATTGTAAATACAAATTAATAGTAATAGTTGCTTTGTGTTTTTTCTATTGGTTCTTCGACAATGAATATCAATAGCACAAAGATGTAGACCAAAAAAATAATACGACCTTTTGGTTCCCTTGTGTGGGAATACTCTCTATGTACATTTATACTATCACAAGAATACAAGCAAGAAAATAGGATGTATGTGGATATCTAATGTCTTCTTGCTATTGAATACAACGCCTTTTCAAGCTGACCACGTTTTATGTGAGGCATTTGATAGCTATAGTAATCTTCATGACCATCTATCTTCGTCCAACCATGGTTTTCATACATATGTTTCGCGGGACTATTCTCGCTTATCGCATTACAAAGAATTCCTGGTTTCCTTTTTGAATCTAAAAATGTATTAATCTCCCCCAGTACAGCACGACCCAAACCGCTTCCCCGAGATTCCTCTCGAATAAAAACAAACTCAACATAATAAAACGGAAAGGGATCATTCCGATATTGAAGCTCCGCAAAACCTATAGATTCCCCCCCCCATCGGTGGTAAGGTTTATTCTATGCACCCGCTCCTTATTTTCAGCAGGCTTCGTATACTTAAATTTCATCGTTTCCATAGATTCTTAAAAAGTTTTATGGTACAACTAAATCTAAGGAGGGCCCATGGTTCAGTGGTAGAACACCGCATTTTCACCCCGTTAGAAATTAAGGGCTCGTAGTAAAGTGGTATTACGCCGCATTCGCATTGCGGAGGCAGGAGTCCGATTCTCCTCGAGTCCACCCCGTTAGAAGTAGGCAAAAACGACTTTTCTGAATTTCTTTATTTTTTAACACCATATGTCTTATGCGTGCTAAACGTTTTTATCTACTTCTAACGGGGTCCACATACTACATCTTAGGAAGAAACTCACGCAGTTGCATAAGAAGATCTCTAAGTGACATTGTCTTAACCCTTACGGCACGTTCCGCAGCTGCACTAATTGAACCCTTAAAATCAAAAAGTTGTGAAATAAATTTTTCTCTTTTCTCGGCCCGAATCACCTCCTCCTCATCTGTTTTTCCCCTTGGAAAAAGAATCTCTACCTCACCAGGAACCCGCTCTCTTCCTATTTCATCTCCATTTTCATCCCATGATATTTTTTCCCATCCAGTAATAACCTTCTCTTCCTGTCCATTAATAATGTTCTGCTGAAACATTATCCATCCAAGAATGCGGGTTCGTACGTATTCCTTTCGTACCTCAGAAAGTTCACCAAGCCTTTTGTCTATTTTATTTAGATCAGAAAGAACCTCATAAAGCGCCTCCTGCTCTTCTGGTTTCTTTGTGGGATCGTTGAGAAGATCAGATTGCTCCTCGAGAAGAACACGATTACCTTCCCTTTCAAAAGTCTCAGGATCTTTCATCGCCATCCCACCGAGATCACCCCACGCAACAGACATGGCAACGGCTGTTTCAAGCTCGGCTTTTTCCAAATTTTCTCTTGCCTTTTTGAGAAGACTCTCTTTGTTGGGGACAGAAGATCCCTCAAGCTGCTCAACTTGATTGCGTACTATATCTAACGCCTTACCCAATTCCTGAAGCTTTGGTTGCGTAATAGTTTTTCCATTAAATCCTGGAATTGTCGCCTCAATAGCGGTCTTAGCAAACTGCATATCCTCTTTTGTAAATACGATTTTTCCATTCTCACGTTTGGTCTTTTCGTTTATCTCCTCCATTCTTCCCAAAAGAATGCCTATACTATTTTGTTCAATAAGAGATGTGTGGCGTGTGCGCTGAATCTTTTTATATTCATCTAACGTAAGCCCCCCTTCCCCAAGCTCCTCTTCCAAAACACCTGTTTCTTTCATAATCAAATCCTTATACACATCAGTTTTAGAAAATCCAACATATTTAGGATCCCATCTCTCGGGTATTTTTTCCCCTCTATTTCTTAATCGCTTCTCAAGTATGGTGGTATCAAGCTCTGGTTCAAAATGATCTTTCGCCCAACTTTGATCTATGTCGTGGTGGGAGCCATACATCTTCACCAGCGAAAAAAGACGTTTAGGAATTTTTTTACCTGTTGTCGCTTCGTATGCCTGCAACACCCTTACCGCATTTTCCATCATCATGGGGGTGTGTTCCTTGTTGTGATATGCACGAAATTCATCCTTGTTGGTAGAATCATTAAATGATTTTTCAATATCACCAACTTTTTTCTCTCCTCCCTGTTTCTCATTACCAGTGGCCTGTTCTATGATCTCTTCAATAAAAGGCCCTGGGTCTTGAACAACCCCAACAACCGCTTCCGGTCTAACTATGAATTCTTCTTGCTGTTTCTTTAAATTTTCTCTCGCCTCCTGTGGATTTATATTTGAAAATTCCTTCATAAGATATATTAAAATGTCTTAGTTTCCATTCTAACATACACTTCTAAAAACAAAATTTACTTTTTTGTGCAACGTGGTGGTATAATTAAAACGTATAGTCTTATGTCCTTCTTTTTTCAAACTATTGGATGGTTAGGCACAGCGTTGGTCGTACTTGGCTATTTCCTTGTTTCTTCGAATAGAATGAAAGGAACAAGTATCACATATCAACTAATGAACCTTTTCGGCGCCCTCTTTCTTGGTATCGACATGGCAAGGCATCACGCCCTGTCGGGTCTGACTCTTCAAATTATTTGGGGAGTAATAGCCCTCTTCTCCCTCCTCCACCACAGAGAAAAATAATCATCCTCTGGGTATCCGAACTGGTGAGAAATATAGTTTGTGATAAAAAAATAAACCCCTCGTTCCCGAGAGGTCTCTTTTTTCACCTTCCTTTCTACCTCCACCATCGCGGCCGCCCAACCATGATCCACAGACCGTAGATAATGATCATCAGCACCGCGAGAGAGGTGACGAACTGTTGTGCTGCTCCGACTGGGAGCACTGATGCGAACACCACCACCAGCCCGAGCACAAAAGCCCAGCGCTGCCGCATGCGAGAGACAATCGCCCACGTCCCACGCACGACTTCAGGCAACAAGCGCCCGAACACCGCGAGAAAGACACTAGTGACAAATAACGTCACCGGATCTTCGCGTACCCCGATCCACTTAGCATCAACCAAGGGAACTAGGGTCGCAAGGATACAGCACAGAAGAGCAAATATCCTCCATGCCCTGGACACGAACCTGCTCGCAAATCCCACCACGAACGGCAAAATAAAAACGAAACGCCAATCCATCTCCGTCATTTTTCAAACTCCCTTGCCCTCCGAAGCTTTACGCAAAGGAGGGTCTTCCTTTTATCAAAAATTTACGATTTCTGAACGATTTGATTATACCATACTTTTTATATATTTGCAATACCACCTATCGATTCTCGAGAGATACCTTAATGCAACGATATCCCCCGGCACAAAACTCTCCAACTCTACAGGGTCTCCCAAGATTTATCGATTGACACCTCTGATTCACAGCACACACCGACCCATTTCCACAAATTGCTGCGGCAGGAAGCGATGCAGAAACACACGAATATTGACCCGGTGTAAAACATCGTGCGCCGACGGGACAATCCACGGGCTGTACATCACTATTTGTTTTACACACAAGTCCTTCAGTACACATGTCTCCATTTGGACAGATACGTTGGTTTGTATTTGTACCTCCTCCCGTAGTAGTACACGCCCCCTGACGTACAACTGTCGTCCCTGCATGCCGTGCCTGACAAGCATTGTTATAGGTAGATCCATCAGCGCCACAGACGGGAGAATAATCTTGAGTGCAAACGTTAGGTTGCGTTGAATCACATGCTTCGGCAAAAGACTGAAGACATTTATTTTTTACTGCACACCAGCTTTGTCCCGCACTCGCCTTACATCCATGCTCATCACTATCCCCTCCCACGATAGGTGGCTCTGTTTTTTTAACAGAGCAGAACGTAGTAATCTGTCTATTGCTTTTTGTGGTAACAACCGCTGCCTTAGTAACCAGACCGCGAACGACACGAACACTATTTAACCAACCCAATGTCCCCTTAAGTGCTGACATACGAAAACTATAGGCATCGCCTATAGGGGTAAGTACAATACGCTCCAAACCCCTTGCTTCGGTGTCTCCCCCTCCACAAAAATAAGGGGTACCAAACTTCTCAATTAGTTTCTTCTTCAGATCATCCACCGTAAAAGAGCCGCCACATCGAGCACCCGCGCCCCCAAGGCATCGAGAGCCATCTTCTACCATAATGGGACAAACACCCTTTTCTGTCACAGATGCTCCCGCCGCACGAGCATTGCACTCATTACTATACGTTTTTCCATCAGCACCACAGACGGGATCATACTCTCTTGTACAAACAACAGAAGAAGTTATCGATTTACACTGATACGTCGTTCCAGGACATCCCTCTGCCTGAATACATCGAGGAGTAACTTTTATGCATCGTTGTCTTGCCGCACACACGGTGAGATCAGGACAAATTGCCTCTTCTCCTAATGTCGGAGAAATACAAATTTTGCTTGGTGGAGGTTGACATTGCTCTCCAGCACGACATGCAACACGAGGTAATACGGACTTGCACACCGTTTCCTGACTACATAGATCAGAACACGTACCAAGTATTGACACCCCCTCCACCTCAGCAGCAAAAGTAAACACGGGGACAAAAAGAAAAGCCATTATTAAAAAAAGAAAGATGTGTTTCATATAACCTACCCTTGAATTACTTTTTTAGTATACCTCACTATTACAAAAATCAGTGTGGACAATTATTGCCCTTGACCGACACATTGATCGATCTTTTTCTTTTTAAATTTACGTGGTATTGAATACGTAGATCATTACAATCGAAGGGGGATATGGTAGATGGATCCATTTATCTTTTTCATTATCTTCCTTATTATATGGAATGGTGTTGGATTCATTCTGAAGAAACTAATTCCAAAACCTATTCAGTGCGAAAGCGAACTTATCTGGCATTACGATCAGGACCCTAATGCATACATACCAGATCTCAACAAAGATTTTGATGCACGCCTTGATGCCTGCATCATGCGTATTAAAATGCTACTTCCATTGTTTCATCTCCAAACACAAAGAAAAACCGTGCTAAACCTTCTCGACCAACAAAGATACCGCGTTATGTGGATCCTCAATGATCTTGAAAAAACAATGAAAATAAAATGTATATTCATGTCTCTTCTCCTAATAACCGATAAAACAAAAAACCTTCTTCTCATGTTCCCCCCCATCGGCGCAACTACTGAAGGGGTCGTCATTGATCTTTCACACAAAAACATTCTTTATAAAATCGACGTAGAAGGTAATATTGAAATAATGCCATAACAAAAAGAGACTCACATGAGTCTCTTTTTTGTAATCGAGGAAAATATTGAACTAAATATTCAAATCTCCCATTTCCTGATCAACCCTGTTCTGACGCATACCACCTTCTGGCTCTTCGATCTTCAAATTCACGCGTGCGTGATTCTTAAGACCAACAATGCGAAGAAGGGTGCGAATCGCTTTTGATGTAGAACCTTCACGGCCAATAACTTGACCCATGTCCTCCCTGTGTACCTTCAAAGAAAGAAGGACACCCATTTCATCTACTTTGCGATCAACGCGCACATCATCTGGATGATCAACGATTGACTTAATCAGATATTCGAGAAAACCCTGATCAGACATTTCGTTCATATCGTGTGAGTAATTATGCTATATACTAAATCCTCGACCTTTTAATTTCTTATCTATCCCGTTAGAAGTAATCTAAATTTTTCAATTCTCCACCATACTTAGAAGCTAAAACAAACAGCAATGCATCATAATGACATATTGTGGTTACTTCTAACGGGATCCATCGGAAATCAATAAAAGTTTATACTTGAAATATATCACAAAAAACTAGCTTTGTCAATCAATCCTAGAACCTACACATTCGGATGAAATGCGAGGCGCACATGAGAAACGGACTGAGCTGTATTTCACTGATACAGCGAAGGAGTATCGCAGTGTGCAACGAAGCAGTTCGCCGAATATGTAGGTTCTAACTATTTCTTCTTACCTTCTTTCTTCTTGGCGTGCACCGCCACCTTCTCCCCCTTCATAAGTCCTGCGCGAACAAATAAGTTGTGTACTGTTTCAGATGGCTGTGCACCATTCTTAAGCCAGTAGGCAACCCTATCTGCCACAAGTGCGTGTTTTCCAGTATGGGGATTCAACCAGCCTAAATCTTCATTGACCTTACCCCCTCTCGGTTTCGAACGCTGAGGCAAAACAACCACTCTATATGTAGACTGATGCTTCTTACCAATGCGATTTAATCGTATTCTCTGCATATTTTAGCTCGTTAGCTATTAGCTCGTTAGCTCATTACTAATGAGCTAAACGGCCGAAGCCGCTATCGAGCTTTTTAAGCTAGTTTAAGTGATAATATTTTCGATATTCCATCATCTGCCATAGTAACACCATAAAGCACATCTGCTGCCTCCATAGTAGCGCGGTTATGTGTAATGATAACAAATTGTGTCTTTTTGGCAAGGTCCCTCATGATTTCTTTAAATTTCACGGCATTTTGTTCGTCAAGGGCCGCGTCTACCTCGTCAAGCACAAGAAAGGGTGGTTCACTCACGGCCACGAGCGCGCACATAAACGCGAGGGCAACAAGAGTTCTCTCTCCACCCGAGAGCATGTCGAGGCTCGTAATTTTTTTACGAGGAAGATCGATCTTTATATCCACCCCGTTAGAGGTAGAGGCGCGCTGCGAGCCCTCGCGACCTCTAACGGGGTCCACGCCCGTTGCAGTGCCTGATGCGTCCTCCTCACCCTTCGATTCTTTGGTTATGACAAGTCGCGCCTTACCCCCATCGGACAATTTTCCGAAAGCGTGTGTAAATTCTTTATTTAACTTCTCTGTCGCACTATCAAAATCCGTTTTTATTTTATAACTCAACTCTTCAATTAACGAACGAAGATCCTCTGTCGCCTTGATCAAATCTCCAGACTGTTCGGTGAGAAATATATGCCTATCTTCCGTAGATTTAAGCTCAGAGAGGAGCGTATCGTCCATCTCGCCAATCGACGAAAGCTCTCGTTTGAGACGACCCATCTTCTCTTCAAGACCAAGCGTGTTCTGTGATACGACCATCTGCACCCCATTGCGTCTCACAAGAAAATCATCAAACGACATGCCTGCTTCCTGCACTTTTTCTTTAATCTGATCGACCTGAAACCCTAATCTCTCGCGTTGTACCCGCAATCCATCCTCACGAGAACGCATCGTAAACACCTCTCTACGCAAAATATCTACCGCCTGAATTGCCTGTGAAAACGAACGCGT
>JACRHX010000031.1 GCA_016211955.1 Parcubacteria group bacterium
ATATTCTTTTTGAAAGTCTTCAGGAGATTTTTTGGGTTTTGGTGTTGAGGAGGTGGATTGTTCGAAGGTGGGCATGGAAATAGTGTTAGTAAATATATGGTGGTATTGTAACAAGAAAGTTTTGAAAAGACAAACAAAAAATCCCCTGTGCTGGGGACTCTACTATTTTCCACTACTCAAAAGTCTGATCGGGAGACGAAGCCATGCGACAGTTTCCCATATGACATTGCTGCCTCCTGCTGAGACACCAGAGAAAAAAACAACGAGGAAGATGAAGATACGAGGAGACAATAACCACTTCATTAATTTCTTTCTTATCCTCAAGCCATTTCACCGCGTCTTTGATTTCACCCAACGTATTATATTCAGTCATACCCGACACTTGCACTGCAGATTCGGGAACGCCGAAATTTACAAGACCTCGACGCATGATGTGAGCAGCGGTAGTACCCCTGTGTTGTTGATGATAACCCGTCGTCAGAATAACAACGGAGTTCTCTGGATCTTCCTTATAAACATGTACAGCCGCCTCACAACGAAAAGCAGTAACGGGCCCCACATTGAATCCCAAAAAATCTCCACCTAAAACATGAATTGCACGCAACCCATATCACCTCCTTCTAAAACACTCAATTTATAGCTCCACAATCCTGACAATACTCATAGTTATCGTACTCACCAACAAGCACGCTGGGATGCATGCACTTCCTCCTGAGATCATTCAGTTCTACAGCAAGTTTATCAAATTTTTCCTTAAGATCATTCAGAGTAGCTTCAATCTGTATCCTCTTCTTCCGAATCTCCTCTTGCGTCATTTTTGCACCTCCCCTTGTCCTCCATAGCTTTAGCGAAGGAGGATTTTCATACTTCAAAAAACTATTTATTTATATCACGGCTATACATAGTTGTCCACTATGCGGTCGCATAGTGCCCTGCTAATATAGTATATATGGAACATAAAAAGGAATACCATACACTTGCATGAATTGAGCGGTAGCTCCAACACCTCTCCTTAGACCTCCTCCATCTGGAGCATCGTCGGGAATGTGATGAATAAATGCTCCCGCGAGGCGCGTACAAAACTCTTCATACTCCCGAGAATAGGTAAGAAAAAGATGCCACACCTCATCAACTTCTTGGCTTGGGGACAATCCATCATTTGGAAAAAGTGCCTTGACCTGAAGAAATGACACACACTCACAAACCCTGCGTTGTGCCTGATGTAATGAAAGAGTTTTCTCTTTTTCTGCCCACCGCTTCATCAACCCTTGTGCCAAAACATTAAAAAGTTGAGTAGAAATAAGAGATTGAGGATTCTGCCACCTCTTCATTTGTTCATGCATATATATCTCCTCCCTTTTCTTTAGGATTAAAGAACTAGTCTTAGTATACTATAACTATAGAAATCTGTCCACTATGCGGTCGCATAGTGGTGTATGTGTGAAAAGTGTGGCCTAAATTATTTTAATGCGGACATGTGAATCTCCGCGAGCTCCCGCCCATAGTTTTAGGAGGATAATGAAAACCGCTTGGAAATACCAAACGGTTAGAAAAATTTTTAACTTCTATTTCTATCATTAATTCTTTTCTTGATTAAAGAAAATAAATACGACTCATCAACCCTCGGATATAACTGCGGTACTTTCCCCATGAAAGATAAATGACCTATGTTTAAAATACCATATAGTATTATACGTGTCCATATTATGTTTAAGTATGTCCGAGAAAGCTCGTACGATGAAGATTACATGAACCGTGTTTGCGAATAGCGCCGCGATGGAACTGTGTTCCATATCCCTTGTTTTGTTGCCAACCATAGTGGGGATATTTTTTTGCGAGACGAACCATAAGAGCATCGCGCAGACACTTCGCAATCACTGATGCGAGCGCAATTGCAAATACACGCTGATCTCCTTTTATAAATGTCTCTTGTTTTTCTTTTTCTAATTTTGGTATGAAGAGCCCACCATCACACGTTACAAAAAAGGGGCCTGATGCTTGTATCGTGTATTTTTTGATTAACGCATCACACCCGCGTATGGCTGCCCGATAAATGTTATGCGTATCTATTTCTTTCGGTGTTGCCTTATATACAATGTAGGGGATGTGAAATGCAATTACTTGCTCGAATATCGCCTCTCTTTTTTTCTGTGATAGTTGTTTTGAATCATTTACTCCTTTAATTTTTCTAAGCGCCTGTTCGTCCTCCTTTCGCAAAATCGCCGCCACCAAAACCATCGGCCCAGCCAAACTTCCACGCCCCACCTCATCGATACCTATTACAGCATCATAACCTTTACGCCACAAGCTTTTTTCCAATCGTAAATCCATGATAAGATAACTCAAAACACAACATAGAATTACGAACCACAAATCACTTTTGAAGACATCCGCAGGTGCGCAGCTGGGTGTTGTCAATCCTGATCTCGCATGGCGAGGGCATTGGATTGACAACGAAGCACCGAGGACTGAGTGAGCGCGTCGCAGGAACGTGCGAACGGTCAAAAAAGTGATTTGTGGTTCGTATCATAGCTTTGTTTTTTAATATGTATGAAATTTACCCACCTTCATGTTCATAGCCATTATAGCCTTCTTGATGGACTTGCAAAAATAGATGGACTGATAAAACAAGCAAAAGCGTTTGGTATGGAAAGTATTGCACTCACCGATCATGGCAACATGTATGGGGCAATTGAATTTTATAAAAAAGCAAAAGCGGCAGATATCAAACCCATCATCGGCGTTGAAGCATACATCGCAAACGGAAGCATGCACAGTAAACAGCCGGGAGTTGATGATAAACGCTACCACCTTACGCTCCTGGCAGAAAACGCTACAGTCTATAAAAATCTGGTTCGGCTTGTGACAAAGGCAAACCTTGAGGGATTTTATTACAAACCACGACTCGATAAGGCAACACTCAAAGAATTCCACGAAGGTATCATTGCCTTATCGGGTTGTTTGGGGGGAGAAATTTCACGCGCCATTACATCCAAGCGTCTTGATGACGCAGAACGACTTATCTACGAATACCAAGACGTATTTGGAAAAGATAATTTTTATTTAGAACTCGGTGTCCTCGTCGACCTCCCCGAACAAAAAACAGTAAATGACGCCCTACGCCTCCTCTCAAAAAAGACAGGAGCAAAAGTTGTCGCAACAGGAGACATTCACTACATTCACAAAGATGATCGCGAAGCACAAGATATTCTCGTCTCCGTACAAACAGGAAGCCAGATACAGGACGATAATCGCTTTACCATGAAAGACATGGATCTCTCCGTACGATCTCCCGAACAGATGATAGAGTTATTCAAAGATCATCCCGAAGCAATCTCAAACACACAAGAAATTAGTGATCGAGTAAATATTGAGCTCGATCTTGGTAAGTGGACCTTCCCTGATTTTAAAATTCCAGAACAGGCTACCTATAATAATGAACTCGAACGCCTCACCTATGAAGGTATTGAAAAACGAAAACTAGAACGCACCGAAGAGGTAGAAAAACGTATTGCCTATGAACTTGATGTTATTCAAACAAGGGGTTATTCACCCTATTTTCTTGTTGTTGCCGATCTCCTTCACTATGCACATGATCATGGAATACTCACCACGATTAGAGGTTCAGTCGCCGGATCACTTGTCACCTATCTTACAGGAATTACCAATATCAATCCTCTGGAATATAAACTCCCCTTTGAACGCTTCTTGAACAAAGAACGTCCACAACCACCCGATATCGACATGGATTATGCTGATAATAGGCGTGATGAGGTAATCCACTACGCAAAGGAAAAATATGGGGAACACAATGTGGCGCAGATTGGTACCTTTGGAACCATGATGGCACGTGCTGCAGTGCGCGATGTCGCACGTGCGCTTGGATACCCCTATGCACTAGGTGATAAAATTGCAAAATTCATCCCACTTAGATCTCAAGGCTTCCCTATGACTATTGAACAAGCTCTCACCCTCTCCCCCGAACTTCAAGAACTTCATGATAAGGATGAAGATGCAAAACGCGTCATCACCCAAGCAAAAAAACTTGAAGGGTGTGTACGTCACATTTCTGTCCATGCGGCAGGAGTCGTTATCTCACCCAAACCTCTTTGGGAGTACACCCCCCTTCAACTTGACCCAAAAGGTGGGAAAATCATTACTCAATACGACATGCACGCCGTGGAAGATGCGGGTCTTCTAAAATTTGATTTTCTAGGAATTCGAAACTTGGCAATTTTAGGGGATGCTATCCGTCTTGTGCAGCTCTATCGCGGAATTACGGTTGATATCCAAAACATTCCTCTTGATGATAAAAAAACATTTGAACTTCTCGCGCACGGAGAAACAATGGGGCTCTTTCAACTCAATGGTTCAGGTATGACAAAATATCTCAAAGATCTCCGTCCCTCAACTATTCATGACATTAACGCAATGGTAGCCCTCTATCGCCCTGGTCCCATCGAATCTATACCCATGTATATAGAGCGAAAACATAATCCACGCCTCGTCTCTTACCTTGATCCCCGCATGGAAGAAATTCTCGACCAATCTTATGGTGTTATCACTTACCAGGACGATGTCATGCTTATTGCTATCAAACTTGCAGGTTATTCATGGCTCGAAGCAGACAAGCTAAGAAAGGCCATGGGTAAAAAAATCCCCAAAGAGATGGCAGCCCAAAAAGATAAGCTTATCAAGGGGCTCACCTCACATGGCATGCCGGAGGAGAAGGCACTTGCTATTTGGCAACTTATTGAACCGTTCGCTGCTTATGGGTTCAATAAGGCGCATGCTGCAAGTTATGGATTTGTCGCCTACCAAACTGCCTATATGAAGGCAAACTATCCGGGTGAATATATGACCGCCGTGCTCACCGCTGAGTCAGGAGACACCGAAGAAATTGCAAAAATTATTGCAGAGTGTATACGCATGAAAATTCCAGTACTTCCTCCTGACATAAACGAAAGCATTGGCAACTTCGCTGTGATCAAAAACAAAGAAGGTGGAAATGACACTATTCGCTTTGGTCTCTCGGCGGTCAAAAACGTAGGAGCAAATATTATCGAAGCCATCGTTGAAGAACGATCCGCACACGGTCCTTTTAAAAATGTTGAAGATGTCTTGCGACGTACCGTAGGTTCAGACCTCAACAAAAAATCACTCGAGTCACTTATCAAAGTAGGAGCATTCGACAACTTTGAAAAAAGGAGCGTACTTCTTGAATCTCTCGATAACCTTCTCGCCTACGCCTCAGAGATGAAAAAAGAAAACAGCAGCCCCCAAGCATCCCTCTTTTCATCCGACTATGTACCAAGGCTACGATTCAAAGATGCCCCGCCACTCCCTAAGGCACAAGAACTCGCCTATGAGAAAGAACTTCTTGGTCTCTATATCTCAGGACATCCCCTCGACATACACAAAGAACGTCTCGAAAAATCAAATTTCAAAACACTCCAAAGTGTTGAAGATGAAATAGAAGGTACCTCAATAAAAAATGCCGGCATCGTCTCCACCATCAAAAAAATTCTAACGAAAAAGGGGGAAACGATGCTCTTTGTTGAAGTGGAAGATCATACAGCAAAAAGAGAACTTATTGTTTTCCCAAAATTGCTTGCAAAAACAAAGGACGTATGGCAAAAAGACAACATACTTATGTTCATCGCAAAAGTTGATCGGAGAAATGGCGAATTAAAACTTCTCTGTGAAGACGCCAAGGTTTTGACAAACTAAATTTCTAATTACCAATTCCTAATTTCTAACATTTTATCATTGGCTATTTTATTAGAAATTAGATATTAGGACTTAGGAATTAATTAACCCTCGACACCTAACTAAAATATATGAAACAAAACAAAACAAAAAATAATACACTAGATAACGTACGCCACTCTCTGGCTCACCTTCTTGCAGCAGCTGTACTTAAAAAATTTCCAGATGCAAAACTGGGCATTGGCCCCACCATAGAAAATGGGTTCTACTACGACTTCCTTCTTCCACAAGGTCTTACACAAGAAGATCTTAAAGAGTTCGAAAAAGAAATGCGTAGAATGGCTCGCATGAATCTTGCTTTCAAAGGAGAAAAAGTAACTCCCGAAGAAGCAAAGAAACGATTCGCCAGAGGCGAAAAAAAACAAACCTTCAAACTCGATCTTATTAAAGAATTTTCAAAAGAAGGGAGACAACTTACCATCTACCACACAGGAGATGCCTTTTCTGATCTCTGTCGCGGAGGCCATGTGAAAAATACGCGTGAAATTGATCCGGAAAGCTTCACTCTTACCAAAATCGCAGGCGCCTATTGGAGAGGTGATGCAAAAAACCAACAACTCCAACGTGTTTATGGTCTCGCCTTCGAAACAAAGACAGAACTCGATGCGCATCTCCACATGCTTAACGAGGCAGAACGTCGCGACCACAAAAAACTTGGGCCCCAGCTTGATCTCTTTACCTTTTCAGATCTCGTAGGAAGTGGCCTCCCCCTCTTTACACCACGCGGCACCGTGATCAGAGAAGAGCTCGAAAATTTCGTACAATCACTTCAGGTTCCTATGGGCTACGATCGTGTGCGCATTCCCCACATCACCAAAAAAGACCTTTATGAAACGTCGGGGCATTGGCAGAAATTCAAAGACGAACTCTTTAAAGTATCTTCGCGCGAGGGCCATGAGTTTGCCTTAAAGCCAATGAACTGTCCCCACCACACACAGATTTATTCTTCACGACAAAGAACGTATCGGGAACTTCCTATCCGCTATTCAGAAGTAACTGCCGTCTATCGCGATGAACAATCTGGCGAGCTTGGTGGTCTCTCGCGTGTCCGCATGATCACACAAGACGACGCACACATCTTCTGTCGTATGAATCATATCGAGGAAGAAGCTCTCAAGGTGTGGGATATTATTGACGCCTTCTATAAACCATTCGGTATGCCACTCACTGTCCGCTTCTCACGCCACGACCCAAAGAAATTTGAAAAGTACTTGGGAACCCCCGCCGTCTGGAAAAAAGCAGAGACGCAACTCAAATCTGTCATCAAGAAACGCAATGTTGAATATGTCGATGGTTTAGGCGAAGCAGCAATGTACGGTCCAAAAATCGACTTCATTGCAAAAGATTCCCTTGGTCGTGATTGGCAACTCGCAACGATTCAACTCGACTTCAATCTTCCTGAACGCTTTAATCTCTCTTGTGTAAACGAAAAAGGAAAAGACGAACGTATCGTAATGATTCACCGTGCGGTTCTCGGGTCTGTAGAACGTTTTATGGCAGTCCTCATTGAGCATTATGCCGGCGCCTTCCCCGTATGGCTTGCCCCCGTGCAGGTCGCCCTTCTTCCCATAAGCGAGAAACATGCGGAATATGTAAAAGGTGTTGCCGCAGAACTAAGACAACACGGCGTTCGTGTCTCTCTCGCAGATAGTAATGACACGCTTGGAAAACGGATCCGTGAAACCGAACAACAAAAAATTCCCTATCTCTTGGTAGTAGGAGATAAAGAAATCGAATCAAAATCAGTCGCCATACGCAAACATAGCAAAGGTGATGAAGGAGCACTCTCCCTCGAAGCCTTCAAAACCCGCCTCCTCGAAGAAATCAAAGAAAAATCCTAGGAATTATAAAAGCCCTGCAGAGGGCTTTTTGATTACATTACTTAATTAGAATCCATATCTTTTTCTTATGTTTCAAATTTGCCAAGAAGTTGAAACGAGATAATTTTCACAGTCACCCAATGCCTACAACCGTCAGCGAGTTTTGTAGCAATATCTTTCTCTACCTTACGAACATCCTCTTCTGTAAGGATTGGTCTCTCAACAGAAACAACTGTATTATTCAAGACTGATTGTACACCATGATAACCATCCCCGATACTCAATATAATAGCGTCCTTTCTTTGCTCATTTGCTCCATACACCACAAAATATGTGTATTGTTTCATTTACTTACCTCCCTTTTTTCTTGGAATATTCGAGCGAAGAATTGCGCATATTTTTTTCCCAGCGGGCAGAAACAAGAAGGAGCGGAGAAGCATAGCCCTTAGAAACAAACAGTAGCGTTAGACGTGTATGAAAAGATTCTGGTCCTTCTGGAATTCTTCTTATGGAATGTAAGATTTGTACACCAAACGTTCCGGAAGTTGAATCTCCGGACGGTTCCAATGATTCATGAATTTCTTCCACGTCTCGTGGACTCAAACGCTCAATGACACTTCTCACTTTATCAACCGTCATACCAATCTTAATAGTGCTATATACATCATAAAGTACGTCTTTGCCTTTTCTTCCTGCATTGACGGGTGGCGATACGATCAACAAAAATATTAAAAAAAACAAAACCAAAGATACCATCGATCTCTTCATCTTCTATCTCTCCCTTCGGCCTCGTTTAACCTGGATCTGTTTAAGTACCCAGGATAAGTCCTTATTCTTTTTTCGGAGTACTAAGAAAAATACTACATGTTTTATGACAAAATGTCAATCCCATTAGAAGCCGCAAGGGCACGCAGCACGCCTCTGCTTCTAATGGGATCAACTTATCAAAAAGCTGACGATCGTCATAGATTTGATTTATTTAAAAAAATATACTAACATAGCTCAAACTAATAATCATTACTATTATGAAACACGGAGAACTTACAGCCAACATTTTTAAAATGGGTCGGCGAGGGCATTATTCTGCAAGTAGATCTCTTAGATGCCATACTCTCTTCTGGATATGGATCATCATTCTCAAAAATGCAGCAAAAAGTTGAGAAACTTCAAAGCGAGCGAGAACGTAAAAATGCCGAGAGAAAACAACGCCACTCCTTTCAAAGCCTTCTTCATCACCTCAAAGAAGAAGGGTTTATCCGCATGAACGACAAAAAAATAAAAAGAGTGGGTTCTTCGTAACAGAGAAAGGAGGACGATACCTAAAAAAGCTAGAAAAGAAAGTCGGTCAACAAATAGAAAAACAGGCATATGAGAAAAAGGAGGACACCCAACTCAATATTGTTCTTTTTGATATCCCCGAACCCGAAAGAAAGAAAAGAGAGTGGTTGCGTCAAGAACTTAATTACTTAGGCTTCACCATGCTTCAAAGAAGTGTCTGGGCCGGCAAGATAAAAATCCCTAAAGAAATGCTTGAAGACCTAGAACACTACAAACTTCTCCCCTACATAGAAATAATAGCTGTCACTAAAACAGGTACTCTCAAAAAACTTATTTAGACATGAAACAAAAAATAATTGTTATTGTTGGCCCTACCGCCTCTGGGAAATCAGATTGTGCTATTACAGTCGCCAAACAAGTAAATGGTGAGGTTATTTCCGCCGATTCACGCCAAGTGTATCGAGGCATGGATATTGGTACAGGAAAAATCACTAAAAAAGAAATGGTTGATATTCCTCACCATCTTCTCGATGTTGCATCGCCCAAAAGACAATTTACCGTAGTCCAGTATCAAAAACTCGCAAGCAAAGCGATACAAGACATTTTAAAACGTGAAAAGGTTCCCATACTCTGTGGTGGTACGGGGTTATACATTGATGCAGTACTTGAGGGGTGGGAATTTCCAAAAACGCCCATAGATAAAACCCTACGTAAAAACCTAGAGAAAAAAACAACAGAAGAATTATTTGATGAGCTTAAAAAACATGATCCAGAATTTTCGAAAACAATAGATCATAATAACAGAAGGAGGCTTATTCGTGCACTCGAAATCATTACTACAACAAACGAACCCATAACACCACTTAAAAAACACCCACTTCCCTACACCATCGAATATATTGGCCTCTTCCCTGGATGGGAGGTATTGCAAGAAAAAATTAAAAAACGACTCAAGGAACGCCTGAACCAAGGGATGATCGAAGAAGTACAACATCTCCACGAAAAAGAAAAACTTTCATGGAAACGCCTCGAATCGTTTGGGTTAGAATATAGGTATATTAGTCGCTATCTTCGCTCACGTCATTCTGATCCCGAGATGATCGAGGGGGAAGAATCTCTCGGCAACAGGAGATCCTTCGCTCACGCTCAGGATGACAACTTTATAACAATGAAAAATGACCTTGAAAAGGCCATCATCCATTACGCTAAACGCCAAATGACATGGTTCAAACGAAATAAACGAATCAAGTGGTTTTAATTTCGGAACCGTCTGAGACCAACACCACAAAAATCCTAAATCACTAAACCAGTGCCTTTTCTAAACTTTCTTTCGTTCTCAAGAACACTTCTTTCTCTGATTCCAATTCGCTCAATTCTTTCTTTCTTCAATTTAAGTTCCTGTATCGCATTGGGGACTCCTGCCTCTAACTGTTGGAGTTGTTTTATACTCAAAGCACCTCCTGGCGCACCCAAACGACGTAATTCTTTTTCCTTAATTCCAATATCTCTTGCCATGGTTTCTGATTCCAATCTTTTCGTTTCTATTTCCTTTTGTCTGTCATTTAATTCCCCGAGAACTTCTGCTAATTTCCCTTGATTTTCAACTCTTGCTATTTCCTCTTTTGTATATGGTTCCTTATAAAATCCTTCTCTCGTTGTAGTTTTTATAACTAAATAACACGACTATGTAAAGTTCTTTATAAAACAATTCCCTGCCTTTAAAATTATTTCTTCATCAAACTCTAAACTTAACCTTTTGACCGATCAAGGCGTCTCTCTAGACCTTCCATATTTGCCTTATCAGCTGATGTTGGAACACCAGAATTACTTCTCAACCGCCTTAAGAGCTCCTCGGCTCTCCTAAGTTCCTCTGCTTTCCCTTCTTGACGTCTTTCTTGATTTTCATTAATTGTTTTTCTACTCTGATCGGCCTCTTTTCTCCTCTGTCGAACAATCTCCTCCATGTATCGAACAATTTCTGGATTTTTTTTGATAAGATCCTCGTCGTTTGGATCACGAGTAACACCATTCTTTATCTCTTCGAGTAAACGCACCGCAATATTACGCAAACGTTTCTCTTCTTCAATACTTTTATTTGGTCCTGATTCCCTACCCATATGTTTTAAAATTAAATGTTTTAGTTTTTAATCCTCGTTGCTTAAGTTCAGATACCTGTCAGGTATCCTCGACCTTTTAACATACATACTCTAACGCCGTCTTGCTTTACGAAAATCCTTCTCATCATAAGGGCCGGGGTTCTTTGCCACATCTCTTGTTGGCATCGATGATTGCTGAGATAAACGAGTTAATTCACGTCTGAGGTCTGTTCGCCGATCTCTTAACATGCGCAGTTGTTTACGCTCTTCTTCTGAACCACCCAAACCATCATTACCCCCATTCGATCTATCAATGTCTGAATTTCTACCTGAATTCGAGCAAGTTTGTCCATATACATCCCCCTAGGCCTCAGAACATTGTCTTGGTGTTTTTGTTGTTCTTGTGTAAGAGGTTTGGGTTGTGATTCTATACTCATATTAATTATTAAAATAATAATGTATTAATTATTTCCTACTCTTTTCTCTCAAAAAAATTTTATCACGCCTTAAACTATTAAGCACTGGATTAATGCTGCCATTTGTTTGCTCCTCTAGATTGTCTCACAAAGCCAGGCAAATCCCTCATTCTTTGTTTTTCTTCGTATGAATTTAATTTTTTCCTGAGAAAATCCTTCCATGGTTTTTATTATGAAATATATTCACGACCTTTAGATTATTTAAGCGCCATTCTCAATTGATTTAATTTCCCTGTCTTTTTCTCGATTTTGCTCTCAAGATTCTCCCTCTCCCTCTGCAACACAGCGAGATTGTCCAGTAGCCGAGAATCGACATCTTTCGAAGGATCTTCACGATAATCTGCTTTAGCCTTTTCATTTTGTGCGTCTATCCTACCAAGAACCCCATTGAGCTGATACCTCAACTCATCAATCTCATGCTTAAGCTTCTGCACCTCACGCTCCGCTATCGCACGTAGATCTTCTCTTGTTTCTTTTTTAAATGAAGGTGATTCGTCCATAATTATTTTTTAAATAAATTTTTCTTCAAAATTTCCTTTGCTACTTCTGGGTTTGCGGCACCTTTTGTTTTTTTCATGAATTGACCGACGAGAAACTGAAGAGATGCCTCCTTACCCTTTTTATAATCTGCTACCGCACCAGGAAACTCTGCTATTACTTCTTTTGTAACCGTTTCAAGCGCACCCTCGTCGTTTACCTGTTTCAACCCTTTTTCTTCGATAATTGTCTGGCATTCTGCGCCGGTCTCAAACATTTCTCGCAACACATCCTTTGCAACACGGCTTGTAATTTCGCCCTTTGCAAATAACACCACGAGATGCCCAAAATTTTCTGGTGTAATCTTCAATGCCCCCCACTCTATTATATCTCCCTCGAGGAAACCGTAAAGATCAGAGACAAGGAAATTGTGTGCCAGCTTTGCAATCTTTTTCCTATCTACACCATGTTCTAATTCTCCCGCCTCGGAAATACTCTTTTCAAAAAATTCAGCAACCTCTTTTTGTTGTACCAACAGTTCTGCATCTTTAAAATCAAGACCATATTCTTTTGCTAAACGCTCAAGACGCGCGACGGGTAATTCAGGGAGCGAAGTTACAATATCCTTAATACTGATCTCCTTCAACACCGCCCCACCCAAAGTATGCTCTCCAACGACGAGCGGAGCAATGTCGGGCTCGGGAAAATAACGATAGTCGTGCGCAGACTCCTTTTTGCGCTGTGAAAAGGTAATGCGTTTATTCTCGTCCCATCCTCGTGTCTCCTGCACAATCTTTTTTCCTTTACTAAGAAGTTCCGCATGGCGCTCTACTTCATATCGGATGGAATCCCCAACAGAACGAAATGAGTTTAAGTTTTTTATCTCCACCTTTGTACCCAATTTTTCTTCACCCTCCTTACGTATACTGATGTTCACCTCCACGCGCATCTGCCCCTTATCCATGTTTGCATAAGAAACCCCCAAGTAGCGCAAGATGAGCTGTAAATTCGAAGCAAACACCTCCGCCTCTTCTGGAGTATGCAATACTGGTTTTGTAACAAGCTCCATCAAAGGTACTCCTGCACGATTGTAATCCACCCTTGTCTGAGATTTATCGTCGCTATGTAAAAGCCTTCCTGTATCCTCCTCGAGATGAATTCTCTCAATGTCAAAAGGCCTCTTCTCTCCCTGTACATAACACTCGAGCATGGCATTCTTTACTAAAGGCTGATCGTACTGAGAAATCTGATACCCCTTAGGAATATCGGGATAAAAATAGTTTTTACGGTCAAACTTTGTGATATTTCCGAGTTCACCCCCCAACGCAGCTCCTACGCGCAAAACATGCATAATCGCCTTCTCATTCGGCGTAGGGAGCGTACCAGGATGCGCAAGACAAATAGAACACACATTAACATTAGGGTGCATCTCTTCGGCATTCAAACAATCACAAAACATCTTCGTTTGCGTGCGAAGTTCCGCGTGAATCTCTAAGCCAATAGTGGTAATGTATTTCATATATAATTATCTTCTATTATACCCATAAACAAAAAGAAAAAGAAAAAGCCCGCCTGTGCGAGCCATTATACATCTCCTCGGGAAAGGTGCATGTGCACTATTTCTACGATTTCTTTGTGAAGCGCGTCCTTTCCCCTCATGCCATCAAGCACCACGACATTCGTCCTCTGCGACAACTGTTCGGCGAGAAATGCATACGCTTCACGTACACGCTTCAGATACTCACCCTGTTCATAAATGTCGATAGTTTTCCCCGAAAACTCAAGCCGCGCTACCGCGTGCTCTGCTGGAAGGTCAAAGACAAAAACAAGATCTGGCAGTAGATAAGCAGAACCAAGTATCTGCTTATGCAATTGAATAATATATTCCATGGCGGCCTGGCCAGGATGTGCTGCAGAATAATAGGCATGTGTAGAAAGATTAAATCGATCCTGCACCACAATTTTCTGAGCAGCAAGCACCGGAAAAATCGTCTGCCTTATATCTTCAAGACGATCTAACACAAACAGCTGCTGGCGTTCCTTTTCCTCGAGAGGTTCTCCCTGCCCAATCTTTTGAAGTACTGGATAAAACACGCTCAAATTTCCCTCGGTCAAATGTTGTTTTGCTTCTAAAACCCACTCGGCACGCACCTGCTGTCTCTCAATCAAGGCGCGAATCATTCTCCCAAAAATGCCCTGAGAAGGCTCCCTATTTAAAATCACATCGTGTGTAGCGTCTTTTACAAGACGATCGTACAAAAGCTGTGCCTGTGTAGATTTTCCACTTCCACTTAACCCTTCGAATAAAATAAATTTTCCTTTTTGTTGATGTAGTACTCCAAACATAATTCATCTCCCCTTCACGTATTGTAAAAATTCTCCTTCAACTATAACAAATCAAATATTAAACAAAAAGCCCTCGTGAACTACAAGGGCTTTTAAAGAAATCAGGAGAACGTACGCATTCGGATGCAGTACGAGGAAAACGCGAGGAGCGAAGTAAGCTGTACACAAGAAGTACTGCGTTGAGCACCGGAGCGTTTGACGAAGTAATGCGCCGAATGCGTACGTTCTATTCTACTACCTCGAGACCCATACTACGAGCCGTCCCCGCAATTATCTTTGCTGCCTGTTCCACATCTGTGGTATTCAAATCTTCCATCTTTTTTTCTGCAATACGTACGAGATCAGCCTTTGTTACTTTTCCTGTTTTTTTCTTTCCAGCCGTCGCAGAACCTTTTTCTATGCCTGCTGCCTTGCGCAACATATCAGATGCGGGAGGAGTTTTGTATTTAAGCTCGAACGATCGATCTTCAAAAACAGTGATGACCACAGGAATAATATCACCCGTCTTCTCTCTCGTCTCATCATTAAATCGCTTTACGAACTCACCAATATTAATTCCGTGCTGACCAAGTGCTGGACCAACAGGAGGTGCTGGAGTTGCTGCACCAGCTGGAAGTTGAAGTTTCAGTGTTGTTTTTACTTTTTTTGCCATAATAAATAATTATTAAACTTTCTTTACCTGTAAGAAATCTAGCTCTATCGGCGTCTCGCGACCAAACATCGACACCAATACTTTTACCTTCCCGCGATCCTCATCAATCTCACTCACCTTGCCATCATAATCCTTAAAGGGTCCATCGCTAATTTTTACGATATCACCCACCATAACGTCAAGTTTAAACTTAGGCTCCTCAAGCCCCATCTTCTGCATAAACATGTTGATCTCTGCATCTGAAAGCGGTGTTGGCTCAGTAGAATCTGCCCCGACGAATCCAGTAACACGAGGTGTGTTACGCACTACGTACCATGTTCCTTCATCCATAACCATATTCACCAACACGTAGCCAGGATAAATCTTTTCCTCTGTCACTTTGCGCTTTCCATTCTTAATTTTCACACTTTTCTCCTTTGGAACGAGAACATTAAAAATTTTGTCCTGCATATCAAAAGACTCGATACGCTGTACCAAGTAGCGTACTACCGCGTCTTCATACCCAGAATAGGTATGCACTGCGTACCAGTGTCGTTCTAAAGGAGTTGTCGTCTCTTCTGCCATACTATTTAACGATATAATTTGTTAGACCGTAAACAAATCCGGCATCGAGCACCCCCAAAAAGAGCGCCATAAATGCAGAAAGCCCAATAACTACAAAAGTATATTGAATAAGCTGCTTACGTGAAAGCCAGTTTACTCGTTTAAGTTCAAAAAAAACTTCTTTAATAAAGAGGGAAATTCCCCCAAACATTTTCTTCATACCAGGTAGTAGAAATTCGACTATTGTCATCGAACTCTAAATTTTAAATTAATTAATTATTTTAATATAGAACCAGTATAGAAGAAAATTTCACTGTCGAATTTTCACTACCTGGCATAAAATTTCCATTTTTAAAAGCCCCGCGGGGCTCTTTCTCATTAATTATAAGATACCGCGTCTAAACCCTAATGTCAATCCCAAAATCTGGCTCGTTAAAACACATATATTTGGATGAAATGCGAGGCGCACATGAGAAACGGACTGAGCTGTATTTCACTGATACAGCGAAGGAGTATCGCAGTGTGCAACGAAGCAGTTTGCCAAAGATATGTGTTTTAGATGTCCAAGTTTTTTACTTTTTGTGCATAAGCATTTATGAAGCTCTTACGTGGTGCTACTTCTTCGCCCATCAAAACATCAAAACTATGATCTGCTGCTTCAATATCGTCAACGTCAATGCGTTTCAACAGGCGACGCTCTGGATCCATAGTAGTTTCCCAAAGCTGTTCCGGATTCATCTCACCAAGACCCTTATAACGACTCACGGAGACGCCTCGCTCACCACCAAGCGAAGCAAGAAGCGTCTCCTTCTCGCTATCATTATACGCATACATAACTTCCTTTTTACTTTTTTCAATACGATAAAGAGGGGGAACCGCCGCATAGAGGTAGCCCATCTGAATTACCTGGGGGAAATAACGATAAAAAA
>JACRHX010000030.1 GCA_016211955.1 Parcubacteria group bacterium
CAGGATGACAGTGGGTTTTTGGAAATTAGGAATTTTACTCAGCTGGCGATATCGTCAGCGAGTAAACGTATCCGTCTTTTCTGTTGTGGAAGTAGAGTGTTTTTTCGTCTTCACTTAATCTAGGATATATTGCATCCTCTGTTATGGGATTTTGGGTAATTTCATCGGCGGTGAAGGTAATTAAATCAATACGATAAAACTTTTCGGTGAAATCGGTGCGTTGCATATAGTAATCATCGGGGAGATCAAGATTTGGCATATCTTTGCTCCACTCCATAGGTACCGCACAATAAAGATATATTCTGTTTTTGTCTGGAGTACATTTTTCTGGCATAGTAACAATACTAAGAACATTGGTTATTTGCGCTGTAGAATTTAAAAGAACAAGATTGTAGGGTTGTTTTTCGTCTTCATCTTTTGGATTTTGAAGAAACGCAAGCGACGTACCTCCTCCCAAGGGTGTAATAGTAGCCCCTAGAACGTTAGTAAAATAGGGAGAGAGTACTTTTGTGGTTAGGTTGAGGAGGAAGCTATTATTAGGTATGTTGTTTGTTGGTTTTTCGGTGAGGAGAAGTTGGTTGGTATCAAAAAGCTGAAGACGAAGATCTTGTGGAAGCAATTCTTTTATTAGCCGTTCTTTCTTTGTTGTTATTGTGTAGACAAAGATTCCTGTTTGGCCCGGAGATTCTTTATAGTAAACAAGTTCAGCATTGTTTAGAAAACGGATCTCTTTTATGCCTGTAGGTAAGGAGGTGGCGTTATTGGTTTTTGGGTTTATAAGGGAGAATTTTTTCTGTGTACTTACAGCCCCCTCCCCCACGAGAAGGAGAGTTCCATCAGGAGAACTGAAAAGGGTGTTGGGGTCTTGCACGGTAAATTCACCTATGCGAGTGGGTGTTCCTGGCTGTGAGGATTCTGGTAATGAGGCGGTGGTAGTACCTAATTGTTTTTCCCAGAGAGCTCCCGATTCGTCAATAAAATAGAGTACATTATTACTATAGGTGAATATAGATATGGGGTTTTCTGTTTCCTTGATTGGCACCAGGGTTTCTGTCTGTGAAATTTCATCGGTCGGTATATTTGTTTCAGTAGTATCTACTGGCGTTCCAACTGAAGGTTGTTTTTTTGTACTAAAAAACAAAACAAAGACGCCAATGATTCCTATTACGAGGACGGTACCGACGACTACAATTATTTTTTGTTGTCGTGTCATTGTGAATTTATTTATTGAGTAGGCACTTTCTTTAAGCCTTCTCGACACTTTATTTGTTCGTCTTGTATTTTTTTAAAGGCAATATTTGCATCACGGACATTTAGCTGTAGTTTGGTTTCTGCCTGACCAAGTTGTATTGAATCGAACCAGTAATACCACCACTGTCCTGGTGTACATCCACCTGAAACAAGCAACCAGGCTGGGATGGTACGTTCAAAGGCAACCGGCACCCCATGGTTATTGAGGAAATCAAAATCTTCTTTGTGTTCATTACATGACCAAAGATACGTTCCATTTTGATGTGGCCAATATGTTGTTTTGATTTTTTGTAGTGTTGCTAGTTCAGCTTGTGTCTGAGTCAATTTATCCTGAGCTGCTGTTATTTTTGGCCCCGCTTCATCAATGCATGCTTGGAGGTTTGTTCTTTTCTGTTCGTTTGTGAGGGTTGAGTCATTTACTATATCGTTAACTTTTTTTGTATTTTCATCTTTTGTGTTTCCCAGGTCTTCTTGTCTTTGTTTTTTCCCTTGTTCTAGTGCTGCTGTGCCTTCATTTTTATCTACAACCGGCGGTGCTATGTATGGTAGGTCGGGCCATAGCGCCTTGAGCCCCTTGCCTGTGATATCGGGGTTTATGGTGCGGAGGATGAGGATGCTTACGAGAAGCAGGACAAGTCCGGTAACTGCGTCATAGATGCGTTTTTGGCCCTGTTGGACACTTCCGATACTTGCGCCGGCCGCCATATATTGGAGACCGCCAATAGCAATTTGCATGACGGCGATTACTGCGGCGAGACCGAAAAGAAATTTAAATACGTAAGTAAGAAATTCTTCGAAATCACTAAGACTTTTTGCGTTGACTGTCTTTATTGGCTCACCTCCTCGCACCCCTGGGAATGGGCTATGTAGCTCTACTTTTCCTATATTTTTTCCTATTCCCCAAAAACCACCATCACTACTTGCGAGGACGATGGGTGTTATCTGAAATATAAAAAAACCGAGCAAGAAAAGAGCTACGAGAGTTTTGGTTATTCCACCACTCTTCTTGAGCGAGCCTCGCCCCTTAGGCGGGAGTCCCGTGAGAAATCTCTTGCTTTCATATTTCATAAAGATTTATGGTGCGATAATTGATACTTTTTGTAACGCCTCTTCGCGACTATTACGTAGATTGCTCGTGATCACCTGAAGTGTTGTTGCTGCATTGCTGGGGGTTTCCTCAGGGATTGTGATAATTGCTTGGTTTGGCTTTTCTGGGGATTGGTCACCGCTACTTACCCCCCCAACACTCCATAGGAAATCAAGTTCAAGGAGCGACAGTACATTAAAGAAGTAAGGGGTGGCTGTGAAATCTAGCGTCAGTGTCTGCGGTCTTATTACACCGGCGTACAGTGCGGTATTTTTCTCTGTGAGAAGTACGAGGGGGGATGCGACATGGACGAGTTGGGTGACTGTGTTTGATGCCCCGCCAGGATAGCGCATAAATACTTTTAATGGATATATCCCTGGTTTTTGGGTAACTATCATTTGTGTATGGTTAAGTCCTTGTCCTTGAGCAAATCGTGTTTCATTAAAATACCACGTATAGATAATGTTGGTTGGAGATACTGTGTTTTGTATATCAATAACACTCACAAAGAGGGTTGATCCTTTTGTGGGGAGCGCCTTTCCGAGATAGCCAGGAGGAGTATAAGAGTTTGTATACCAATTTAAATAATACGATTCTGCGTGCGCGGGGTATGTAATACTGAACATTCCTAGTAGTACAATTGTGATAAGTAGTTGACGCATTAAGATTAGTATAACATAAAATAGTTTGTTAGCTTTTTAGTGGCTTCGCCGTCTAGCTCGCTAGGTACTAACGAGCTAAACCCACTAACCGGCTATTGAGCTTTTTCTTGTGCTTTTGTGAGCATTTCTTCTGGTTTCGTTGTTGCAAGTTTGTTTTCTGTGTACGAAGCGATTACATGGATAGCGGCATGACGGAGACCAGCAAAGAGTATCCCCTCCCCCACCCCCGCCTCAAGGAGAATCATTTTTTCGGCCTCGGTGATGTTAAATGTTGTGCCGATCACATCAATTGTAGCGGGAGATTGCTTGAGGAGGAGCTGAAGAGAAGAGTTCGTTACAATAGGCATACCGAATGGTGAGCGTAAAAAGTCATCAATGTCCTGTGTGATCGTCGTGATGCCGAGATAATATTTTCTTCCGCGTTTTGCCATGCCGAAGAGGAAGTTTGCTCCGTCATTATACTTCATAAGCACCCACGCCTCATCAACAATAAGAAGGCGTTTCTTGAATTCTGCTCGAATAAGACTCCACATGAAGTTCAAGATCATATACATAGCAATAGGGCGAAGCTCTTCTTCAAGATCGCGGATATTAAAAACGGTAAGGCGATTTCGAATAGAGACGTTCGAGGGGCTGTTGAGAAAACCCGCGTAGGTTCCCTTGGTATATTTTTCCATACGTTTTGCGATGTCTGCTCCCCCATCAATACTTTCAAGCACGGTTTGTAGATCTCCCAACAAGGGCGGTGTTTTTCCTGTAAAGTCACTCGTGGGGGTGATTTCGCGCGAGGCGTAAGTTTCGAGAAGCGCCTGGTCGAGAAGCGCTTCTTCGGTGGGGGTGATTGCGCCGAGCATGATTTTAAGAAGTCCTGTAACCGTAAGAATATGAGATTTAAGAACATCTGATGGTGCCTCATTGGGGGGTATTGGAGGAAGGTCAAATGGGTTGACACGGTGTTCTGAAGATAACGAAATTCTAAAATATCCTCCTCCGATCGCCTCCGCAAGGGCTTGGTATTCGTTTTCTGGATCGATAATTAATACATCCGTTCCCATCATGAGGCTTCGTAATATTTCAAGCTTTGTAAAATATGATTTTCCAGAACCTGATTTTGCAAAGACAACCATGTTGGCGTTCTCAAGCGAGAAGCGATCAAAGATGATAAGCCCATTGTTGTGCATGTTGATACCATAGAGAATTCCTTTGTCTGAAGTAAGTTCTGCTGAGTCGAAAGGAAAGATAGTAGAGATAGGGAGGGTGTTCATGGGGTTATATACTTGGATTTTATCTGATGCAAGAGGAAGAGTGGTTTGAAACCCTTCAAGGTGTTGGAAGAGGGTTGGTTTTATATAGATCATTCTTCCTTCGAGCATGCCGGATAGTTCATTTTCGTATTTTTCAAGTGATTTTACATCTGGCGCGTAGAGGGTTATATATACTCCAAAATGGAAGAGCCGTTCTTGCGCCTGCTGAAGTTGATCGCGGAGTTCTTCGATGTTTTTGTAGGATGATTCAAGGAGAGGGTCGCGTACGAGGCCTTTTTCTTGTTGTTCCCTAAGTTGACTTTCGATTTGTGCTACCTTTTTGCGGAGGTTTTTAAGCGCCGTTGCCGTATCGATGGGGTCAAGGTACATTGCGATATCAAAGCCCTTATCAAGATTTACCACAGGAGAGAACCATCCGCTCGAAAGCGTGTTGGGGTAGGAGAAGATAAAAAGGGTTTTTGTGTAGAGCGAGCCTATCTTGAGATAATCGTTTGAGACCTCTACGCCCGGAGGGGCAAGAAGATCTTGGAGCGATTCTGCAGCAAATGAGTGTTGTGAGGGAAGCACACCAAAAGATTCTGGTTCTTTTTCTTCTTTTTTTCCAAAAAATGGGAAGTTCATAATTAGTTTAGTAGCTTTTTAGCTCGTTAGTTGCTAGCGAGCTAATCTCGCTAAAGAGCTATTGAGCTAAGTGAGTGATAACCGTTTTGCGATATCAACACCAACCTTTTCTGTTTCTTGTGGGTTGTAGAAGTTGTAGAAGAGTTCAACGAGTTCTTCGGTGCCGAGACGTATTGCGTTGAGACTCATGCGATTTAATCCCCCCATTACCACATCGGTTCTCTGGTCAAGTTGATACTTTTTTGTTTCAAAATCCTCTGAAA
>JACRHX010000032.1 GCA_016211955.1 Parcubacteria group bacterium
ATTTTATTTTATGATCAAGCATATGAAAAATAAAGCAGAAAAAAATACTCCCTACACCCAAGCCCTCTCTTTTGTCCAAAAAAAACATAGAGGTCAAAAACGTGCAGGGGGAATGCCCGTCTGGCATCACCTCTTACGTGTCTCTCAACTTCTTGAATACGTATTAACTCTCACAAACGAAGGGACTCCAAAGGAACGATCTCTAATCGTCCTCTCTGCCTTAGGTCACGACCTCCTTGAAGATACAAAGGCAAAAGAAGATGAAATCAGTGTACTTTTCGGCAAAGAGGGTTTAAAACTCATAAAAGGAATGACGAACACCCTTGGAGATAGGGATCATGGTCCCTATGTTCAACATATGGTAGAGACAGAAGAAGCAATACGTCTTATAAAACTCTCTGATTTGTATGACAATATTACAAGTGTGACATACAATCTCACCCTTCTAGGGGAAAAATGGACTACTTCATTCTTCCTCCCTATCGTCATACCTATGCACCAAGCAGTGAAAACAACAAAATTTCCTCATTACAAAAAACATCACACCTCCTCCTCACCATGATTCAAAGCTCAATCCATCTTCTCGAAAACGAAATGAAAAACTAAAAAGGGCGTTATGAACGTCCCTTATATTAATTTTTTATGCTCATTTTTCTGGAAACAATCTATATGTCACCCACAAAAAAATAAACCACAGTGCGTAATAACCGACATGAATCACCCAACTCTTCTCTGCTATACAAAATGTCATTGCACATAAGGCATTAAGCGCTAAAAACCATATAAGCATAACAATAAACGCCTTTGGATTTATAATCCCTTTCAGAAAAATCACCTCCTTCTGGCTCCTCTTTATTGTAAAATGACTTCTCTTATTGTACCACAAACGCCATAACCTTCGTTCAATACATATCGTGAACCTCTTCGCCTTTACAGGCATGGAACCAGTTTTTTTCTATACGATAAGTGTTATAATAATGACGCTAAGCTTTTCATGTCTAGATTTGTACGAAAACAGTTTTTTTCTTGGGGCGTGTTTTTTGCTTTTGTTACCTTTCAATTCTCTTTTCTTCTAACCCCCCCACAGGAGACACCTTGAATCCACTTACCATTCCTGAAGCAAACGCAGTGGGAGTAGGTAGCACAGAGGGAATGGTAGCGTATGGAATGTCGGGAAATGGAACCCCAAAGTATAAACTCTGGGACGGAACCTCATTTGGCACCCAGGCAGCCGCAAACGCTGCACAAAGTCAAATTAGGTGGCTTGTGTTACAGGGTGCGCCACGATTAAGAAACGAAAAGATTATGGGGGTAGTAGGGGGCGGAAGCAGCGCTTTTTATGTGCAACGGTGGAATGGATCAACGTGGAGTGATGAGTGGAATACTACCCTAACTACTATTGCGAATCGCACATTTTCGATTGCGTATGAAAATTTCAACGCAAACGCAATTGTCGTTTATGGTGACAACACCACGCAATTAAAATATCGAAAATGGGATGGGACCTCGTGGACGGGAGAATTAAACGCAGGCACTGCGCTTACAGGAATTCCACAAATGGTACAAAGCTCAAAACGACCGCCCTATGTAAACACACGAAAAAATGACATTGCAATATTGATTGCAACCGATGATGGAAAACTGCACGCAATGCGTTGGAATAATGGTGCGTTTGGAGATCAGGTTACCATGTCTAATAACCCATCGAGCGTAACCAATGATGTAGCCGATGTCGCATATGAAAGAACAAGCGGTGAGGTAATGGTGGTATGGGGTACCGCCTCGAGTACTATTGTCTATAGAAAATTTATCAATTCGTGGCAATCAGAAACCACGGCATATTCTGGTTTGTCTTCAAATGCGACATGGCTTGCATTAGGCCACAACAGAGTATTTGGTGCTAATCACATATCAGTAATATGGAATCAGGCGGGAAATCAAAAAATTGAGATGGGGGTGTGGAATGGAAGCTCTTGGGAAACACGCCCTGCCGCGATAGACACTGACAACGTAGACCGCAGAAACGTAAGCACTGCCTGGGAAAAACACACAGGGAAAGCCGTGTTCGTGTTCTCACAAAAGACACCGAACGCAAAGGCTCTTTCGTGGAGAACATGGACGGCGGCAAACGGGTTCAGTGCCGTCACACAAGAATCAAACGAGTTATCACAAAAAATAAGATGGATGAGGTTACACCCGGATGGTAAGGGAAATGAAATGATGGTAACCGTTCTCGATATTGGAGGTGATCTTCATACACGTCGTTGGGATGGAAACGGAAGTTGGTCAACAACATTTACTGACATAGTAACAGGAATTTCTTCTGCTACCACAGAGCCATTCTTTTTTTTCTGGGATGATACTGCAGCAGGCATGGTAGAAAATTATTATCGCTGGTATGTGGATAATAACACGATATCCACAACCGATCCTTGGCCGGTGGGAAATACGAATTTAGGAGAAAATGCAGTAATTACAAAATACGATCTTCCTCCGGCGAATGGAGAGACGTTACGATTGCGCGTATCGTTAAATATCACCACAATAAAACTTGTCGCAGGAGAAACAAGGATGAGGCTACAATTTGCGCAAAAAAATACAAGTTGTGCCGCGGTTACTCAAGAAAATTGGATAGATGTGGGAAGTCCAACAAGTACCTCCCTATGGCGCGGAAGCAACGGTACCCCCACTAATGGTACAGTGCTTTCGACAGATCCCCCCACTGCGGGAGATTTGAAACTAAGCGTTTCTGATCGGGCATGGACATATGAAGAAGGAGATATTAGTGCTCTTAACCCTTATGGTGTTGTGATCGGTGAAGATGTCGAAATGGATTGGTTTATACAAAACAATGGCGCAACACCAAAAACGACCTATTGTTTTCGTGTCGCAACCGAAGAAAAACACAACATAGATAATTATACCTTCTTTCCTGAACTTATTACTTCGGGCTACCGCCCAAAAACACAAAATTGGCGGTGGTATGATGATGAGAATAATGAGACTCCCTCTACTTCGCTCGCAAATGAAAATGTAGCACCAAGCAGTGTGGGAACGACAAGCACTATCAAATTACGTATTACTGTTGCCGAAACGGCAAACGTGGCGGGGAGTAATATCAAATTCAAGGTTCAAACATCTCAATATTCAGATTTTTCACGGGGGGTAAGTGATTTGACCCCCATCACATTATGCATCATAACCTCTGGGTGGTGTTATGGAAATGGTGTTGATGTCGACAATGACGCAATCACTACACGCCTACTTACCGACTCAACAAGTAATGGAACACATAACGAGATAGCAAGTTCATCAAGCACACTAAGTCCCACCGCAAATTCATCGGTAGAAATAGAATTTACTATTAAACACACAGAAAGTTATATAGGAAAAACATATTTTTTCCGTGTATTTGATGTTACCGATGACATTCCAGCCCCCACAAATACTGGTGCGACATACCCCAGTCTCGTTATGGAGGGCGGCACACTCACGTTTACCGTCGGTGGTCTTCCCTCTGGTACGAATACGGCGGGAATTGTAACTGATGTCACCACCACCGCCACAACGATCCCTTTTGGGAATATTGCCACTAGTTCTCCTATCGAAGCAGCGCAACGATTGACCTTAAGTACAAACGCAATGGTGGGCTATATCGTACGTATGTATCAAACACAACAACTTTCGGATGACAGGAGTAGAACGATCCCCGCGGTAAGTGGTACGAATGCCTCTCCTTCTGTCTGGAGTATTCCCTCTGGTCAGTCGGGAGCGTATGGATATCACACCACTGATGCAACCTTGGGGAGTGGCACTGCAACTCGTTTTGCAGACAACAATACCTATGCGCAACTCGATAGCACTGCACGTGAAATAGCGTATAGCTCTATTCCAATATCCAATGATTCTACGGATGTTATTTTTAAAATAGAACTCACTTCAACACAAGCTACGGGAATATATAATAATACATTGGTGTATATAATTATTCCTATTTTTTAAAAACCATTCGTTGATATAACGTGGTTTTTGTTTTCACAAAAAATACGCTATACTTATACTAATTATTAATAGCTATAAATTAAAAAAATTATGACCGAAGAACAACGAAAAAAATTAAATGTGCCCGCCTCAAAACTTCCTACATTCGAAAGACCTCATGATTTTAGATCGTCGATTCATTGGAAGGTATTTCGTGTTATGGCGGAACTTGTTGACGGCTGGCAGTTCCTTGCGGATTTAAAAAATACGGTAACTATTTTTGGCTCCGCACGCTTCCCCGAAGGAAATAAATGGTATGAATCCGCGCGTCGTATGGGGCAGCTTCTTGCTGAAAATGGATACGAGGTAATTACGGGAGGTGGCCCCGGCATCATGGAGGGAGGAAATCGAGGAGCTCATGAGGCGGGGGGTATGTCGACTGGGCTTAATATTCAACTCCCCTTCGAGCAACGCATTAACCCTTATGTGAACAGAAGCATCGCCTTCCACTATTTCTTTACACGAAAACAAATGCTCTCCTTCGCAGCCCAAGCATACGTGTACTACCCAGGAGGATTTGGGACACTCGATGAGTTCTTTGAACTCGTTACCCTTATCCAAACGAAAAAGATCGAGGCACACGTTCCTGTTATTATGGTGGGAAAAGAATATTGGGATCCTTTGAATGAATGGATCAGAACACAGGTGCTGGGAAAATTTGAAGCAATCGATGCAGAAGACATGAACATCTATCAAATCGTAGATACCCCAGAGGAAGCTATCGAAATCATCAAGAAATCCCCCGAACGCAAAATGTTTGGATACTAACCTAAATAACACAAAAAAGAGCCCCTCGTGGGGTTTTTTCTTGCTAAATTCAAAAAAACGTCGTACAATCGTAGCATTATTCTTTAATAGATAACTAAATTAATCATATGATGAACTATGGTCCTCTGGCTGTGTCGATGGTAGGTATTCTCTACAGTGTCTATCTCATCCGATCGGTACTTTCGCTCTCTGCGGGCGACAAAAAAATGCAGGAAATATCAAAAGCAATTCAGGAAGGGTCTGAAGCTTATTTGAGTCGTCAAAATAAAACAGTCGGTATTGTTGCAGTTATCATTATCGCAGCACTATGGCTTACTCTTGGTAAACTTACTGCCCTTGGTTTCCTTGTTGGCGCCCTCCTCTCTGGACTTGCTGGCTATCTCGGTATGAATGTTGCGGTACGCGCTAATGCCCGCACCACAGAAGCGGCAAAAAGAGGAATGGAACACGCACTTGAGGTTGCATTTAGAGGAGGTGCTGTTACGGGTATCCTTGTAGTATCTCTCGGTCTTTTTGCGGTAAGTGGCTATTATATGTTGACAAAAGATATTGCAAGCCTTATCGGACTCGGTTTTGGAGCAAGCCTTATTTCTGTCTTCGCGCGTCTCGGAGGTGGAATTTATACAAAGAGCGCTGATGTGGGCGCAGACCTCGTAGGAAAAGTGGAAACGGATCTTCCCGAGGATAGTCCACGCAACCCAGCAGTTATCGCAGATCTTGTAGGAGACAATGTAGGAGACTGCGCAGGTATGGCAGCAGACCTCTTTGAGACCTACACCGTTACCATTATCGCAGCGATGCTGCTTACAAACCTCATCTTCCCAGGAAATCTTTCGCTTCTCATGCTCCCCTTCAATATTGGAGCGCTCGCCATCGTAGCATCAATCCTTGGACTCTATTTTGTACGTCTTGATACATCAAAAGATATCATGCGCGCGCTCTATAAAGGACTTTTCTCGAGCGCTATTTTGGCAGGTGGCTTTTTCTGGATATTTATCAACTACTTCCTTCTTGATAGTGGAACGCTCACCCATCTCAACCTCTTCCTATCCCTTCTTATCGGTCTCGTGGTAACCGCCATCACTGTTTTAATCACTGACTACTACACAGCGAAAAAATACAAACCCGTACAAGATGTTGCAGAGGCAGCAAACTCAGGCCACGGCACAAACGTTATCATGGGTCTTGCAGTAGGACTTGAAGCAACAGTACTCCCTGTCTTTGTGATCGTAGGTGCCATGCTTACTGCCTATAGCCTGGCGGGACTTTATGGTGTTGCCCTCGCAGGACTTGGCATGCTCTCTCTCACTGGTATTGTGGTAGCCATAGATTCATTTGGCCCTATTACCGATAATGCCGGCGGTATTGCAGAAATGACAGAACAATCTGAGCACGTCCGCAAAATCACCGACGCTCTCGACTCTGTTGGAAACACTACAAAGGCCGTTACGAAGGGGTACGCAATCGCATCCGCGGGCCTTGCCGCAATCGTTCTCTTCTCATCTTATATCGAAGAATTTGTCGCAACAGGACGAAAACTAGAACTTGTTCTTCAAGATCCATTAGTTCTCGCCGGTATCCTCATAGGCGCCGCAATTCCTTACCTTTTTGCCTCTATCTCCATGCGAGCAGTAAGCACCACAGCGCAAGCAGTAGTGCACGAAGTACGCACACAACTCAAAGAACATCCTGGCATCTTAAACGGGAGCGCTCTCCCTAACTATGCAAGAACAGTAGACATTGTAACAAAAGCAGCTCTTAAAGAAATGACCGTTCCTGCCCTCCTCCCCGTAGTAGGTGTTGTGGCTATAGGGCTCGTCCTTGGAGCAAAAGCAGTAGGGGGCCTTCTCATTGGTTCTATCGTCACCGGAATCTTTCTTGCTCTTTCAATGACAACAGGAGGCGCCGCATGGGACAATGCAAAAAAACACATTGAAGATGGCAACCATGGGGGTAAGAAATCTCAAGCCCACAGAGCAGCAGTAACAGGAGATACCGTGGGAGACGTCTATAAAGATACTGCGGGCCCCGCTATTAACCCAATGATTAAAGTAGTGAATATAGTAGCTCTGCTCATGGTCCGCTTCCTAAAATAGAGAGTTGCCTTGGCAACATAAAAACACCTCACAGTGGGGTGATTTTATGTTATACCATCCCCAAATAACTGCTTCGTAACTCGATGTCATTCCCGCGAAGTCGCGAAGCTAGGAAGCATCGATATCCACTGTATGCCCGCCTTCGCGGGAATGACACGGAAAGAGAATAGGTTAGTTGGAAGTGGTATTACATTTCTCTTAAGGCCTTAATCCTTTCTTCTATTGGTGGGTGAGTCATAAAAAGGGAGTGGAGCCACGGCGTCTTCTTTCTCTTGTTGAAAGGGTCATCAAGCCACAAATGCGCTGTGGTGTTGTTTGCGGTTGTCATAGGAGTTGTGTCAGACGAAATCTTCTGTAGTGCGCTTGCAAGCCCCTCCGGATAACGGGTCAGAAGCACCCCAGAGGCATCGGCCAAAAACTCACGCTTCCTTGAAATCGCAAGTTGCATCAATGTTGCTGCGATAGGCGCAAGAATGGAAAGTACGATACCAATTATTATAAAAATACCGTTATTCCCCCTATCGTCATCACCATCACGAAAACCACCCCACAACCACGATCGCATAAACATATCAGCGAGCAAAGAAATAAATCCCGCTAAAATAACAGCAACGGTTGAAAGAAGCATATCCCTATTTCCAATATGCGAGAGTTCGTGTGCGAGAACGCCCTCGAGTTCTGTTTTGTTAAGTCTTTGAAGAAGCCCCTCGGTCACTGCAACTACTGCATGCTCGGGATCCCGCCCCGTAGCAAAGGCGTTTGGTTGGCTTTCGGGTACAATATAGATCCTTGGTGTTGGAAGCCCTGCCGTAATAGCGAGATTTTCAACAAGAGTATAAAGCTCTCGCGCACTCTCACGTGTTACAGGCTGTGCACGATACATGCTAAGTACTATCTTATCTGAATACCAATAACTTACGATACTCATCAACGAGCTAAAAATAACTGCGCCATATACAATCGTGGAATTACCATACACCTGCCCAAATACAAACCCGACCCCAATTACCACACCAAAAAACACAGTAAACATCAACCATGTCTTTCGAATATTTGCTCCCTTGTATGTATAAATATTAGCCATCTAAAACTTCACTGCTACAGGCTCTTTTGCAACTTCGTCGTTAAGTTCAAAGAACTCACGCTTTGTGAAACCAAGAGATCCTGCAATAAGATTTGAGGGAAATGTTTCTATCTGAATATTAAAGTCACGCACATTGCCATTATAGAATCTGCGCGCCGCCTGAATCTTATTTTCTGTATCAGAAAGCTCGTCTTGTAACTTCGCAAAACTCTCAACGGCACGAAGTTCCGGATACGCCTCAGCAATCGCAAAAATACTCTTCAACGCGCTCGTCACCATGTTATCTGCAACCTCCTTATCGTGCACCGACTGCGCACCAAGAGCCTGTGCCCGGGCATTTGTCACACTCTCAAACGCCTCACGCTCATGAGTGGCATACCCCTTTACTGTTTCTACAAGATTAGGGATAAGGTCGTAGCGACGTTTTAACTGTACATCAATATCTGCCCATGCTTCATCGGTCTGATTTTTTCTCCCAATCAAACCGTTATACATAAGGATGACCCAAAAGGCAACCAAACCAAGTACTATTCCGATAATATACAATGGATTCATGATTATTATTTTAAATTATTAATATCAAAAGAATACCACAAAACAACTCCTTTCAAAAGAGCTCTTAATACAACATTGGTGAATTACCGATTACGCAAACCGACAGACTTTCCTGCCTTCTTTGCATGCTTTTTCTTCGCAATCTTTTTCTTTTTATACACATAGTTTTTTACTACACACAATCCCAGTGGTGGTCCCAACGGGAATCGAACCCGTATTTACGCCTTGAAAGAGCGCTGTCCTAACCATTAGACGATGGGACCACCACTAGGATTGTGCTCAATATAAAGTTTTAAACAGTTCATTTCTTTTCCAGCTATTGTTTTTTAATTCCAGCCCCCTCTTTCTCGCATTTATTTTATCCTCATAAGTCTCATGATAAAGAAAAGTCCATGGTGTGTATGCTTTTGTTGAACGCACCCCTCCATTATTATGTTTTTTGATCCTTTTCTCTAGATGTTCAGTAATACCAATGTATCTCCTTTTTACAACCCCACTTTCTAAAACGTATAGATAATACATACAATTTACACCTTGTCCACCAAGGGTGGATCCGCCTCTGGCGGAAAAGAGCGCTGCCTGCCCCGTAGAATCCTAAGCCTGCAAAAGGATTTGTACGGGGTCCTAACCATTAGACGATGGGACCTATTATGCTGTTGGTCTTTAAAAAATACAACAAATCCAATAAAATCGCAAGATAAAAAAACTACCTAGTAAGGTAGCTCTTTGTTAATATAATTAAAATTTCAATGATGCATTTATTTGCGTTACTGATCCCGGTGAGCCGACCGTACGTTCGAGCATCTGAAGAGGGCGTTGCCAATGCATAAGCTCGATCGAAAGGTCTTTGTTATGATACCCTACTTCGATTTTAGGATACGTACTCCCGTGGAGAGAGACATCGAGATTCCAATGTTCATCAAAACGATGACGAACGCCGAGCGACCCATTCTGAAATTTTCCTATTCCCCGTAGTTGTCCAACCTGATAATCGGCAAAGAGCGTCGTATTACGAAAAACATCATACTCAAGATCAAGCGTCATCGCTTGAAGCTCGGAAGAAATGTTAAACGTGTATGGCTTAACTACCTTATTCAACTCATTTTCAAGGCGTGAAAGTTGGTTCCTTGCCTCACGTTGTGCATGTGCAATCGTCGTAAACCCCTGTTCACGTTCACGACCCACCCAATCGTTAAACTGAGTATGATAACGATCCCGTAGAGCAAGGTCGCTTACATTGCGATCAATCTGCCTTCCAAATTCACCTTGAAGAGAGGTAAACCACACATCTACGTTCTTTGGATCACCAAGAAGATCAACTTCGGTTTCCGCAAATGAGAGGGCGTTGCGAATAAATCCATACAGCTTTGTATCAGTAATGGCACGGGAACTGAGAAAGAGATTACCACGCTGCACCTGTCTCCCCCACCTCAATCCCACACGAAGCCCATGACATGAATCATAAAGGAGTCCCACATCCTGCCCACTTGTCTCCGTAGATCCAGCTAACAATCCTCCTCGCCCACTTCCCACGCTCAGATAGTTAGGAGAGTCGGCAAGGATACCAATCCCAAGATACCAGTGAGGAGAAAATCCGTGTGCATAGTGGAATCGAGACGAAGACGTCTCTAAACCAAGCGCAATCGTACCATACAGCCATGAGGGAGTAGACCAAGAAAAACCACTTCCACGTATGCCCTGTTGGCGTACGCTGAAATAATCATTATCAATCTGAACAGCAAGGACACGACTATGAGAAGAAAGGGCTCCTCCGTGTGCGAAACCAACGGTATACCCTGTGCTATGGTCCAGATATCGCACGTAAGGCACCACAGATTCCTCCACACCAAGATATTCGGCAAGTACACGAGGGGGAACACGAACCACCTCATGAGATTTCCGCGTAAACATCCGTGGAAGAAATGCAGGATTGTCCTCTGAATCAACGATCAATAGATTGAGGTCCCATGGATACAAAAGCTCTTTAGGAAGCTTTACCTTCACTTTAAAATCCTTGAGATCAAACAGGGGGTAAGAAAGCACCTTCTGCGCATGTGACTCTACATATGTCCTCCACGTATCAATCTGATCCGCTCTGCATACACTCTCTATCCCACATACAAAAAGTACCACGAGCAAAAAAGAAACCATTCGAAAACGAATTATCTGCATCTGCATCCCATCCCTTCCTTTTCAAAATCAGCCACACGGAGCCGATTACTATACTAGTTATATCATAACATCAAGTTTTTAACAACCCCAATTTGATTCTTTGCACAAATTTATGGTACAAAAGAAACAACCAAAAAGGAGGGTTGGCCGAGCGGTTTATGGCGCTAGTCTTGAAAACTAGTTGGGGGAAACCCCTCACAGGTTCAAATCCTGTACCCTCCGCCAAAATTGAAAAATAAAAAACCAGAACCTTATTGTGGGGAACTGGTGTGTGGTGCGATATGTGTCGCTTAGAGCATCGCAACCTCCTTGTCGGCCTTGTAGAGCTTCTTCTGCTCTTTCGAGTTTGACGACCAGCCCCTGATGACGTCCTCAATCATGTCGAGAGCGGTACGGAAATCGGTGCTGATCGACTGGATACCCGCATTCAAACACAATAGGTCTTCATCTTCTGCGACGAAGGATACGCTGTCTTCCTCGTAAGGGAGGGTCGTAACGAGTTCGCCGTTGCAGTAGACGCCTGTCTCGCCTTCTTTTCGCCGTGCGAATGTGAACATGATGCGACCTGCGATAACATAGGTGCGAAGCTCGGTTTCTCCAAATTTGCCACTCATGCCACGCTCGGGGCACTTTGTCACAAAACCCCATAAAGCCCTTGGCGATAGACACGCCGTAGGAACTTGTCGAAGGTTTGCTGGAGCACGTACATTTGGGCTTTGCAGTAGGTATCAATCTGGGTCGCAACCAAGTCCTGCCCCGTCACCTCTCTCAACAGAAAGCCGAGAGTGGTCTGAATCGCAGAACTCTGCTCAAGGATGTTACTCGCACCAAGATCAGTGATATTCGGGACATTCTGACACGCCTCATCTTCATAGGCCTTGCGAAAAGGAACGATTACTTCATCTGTGCTCGTCCGCAGTTGTTCGAAAGCGTCCACCATCAGCTCTGGCAGGTAGTGCTCGATATCCCAATGGTCATACTTCTCGTCGTGCGGAATGTGCAGATTTGTCAGGTAATGGATGAGGAAGGTAGCAAACGCCTTCTGCCCCCCACCTGACGCTATATTTGCGGCTGCCGTAGTTGGCGACAGCGATATCCCAAGTGTCAATGAACCTTTTTAGTCCCTCAATCAAATCTTTCTTGTGCATTCTTTCTTGCTCTCCTTTCATACCTCCACTAGTTTATCATAAAATGTAGATATGTCAATGTCGGCAGGCGCTGTTCGGAAACATGATAGTCCCTTTTCTATATCCAATTTATATATTAACAAGCTACATGCAACAAGGATTTTGGGAAAAATTAAAAAAGCCGATTATGGTGCTCGCGCCAATGGCGAACGTTACCGACGCAGCGTTTCGGCAGATGTTCGTAGGGTGTGGAAGACCCGATGTTTTCTGGACAGAGTTCGTTTCTGTCGAGGGTCTTCTCTCGAGAGGCAAGGAAAAGCTCCTTGTCGATTTTTGGTACACCGAAGAGGAACACCCCATTGTAGCTCAAATTTTTGGGGCAAAGCCTGAACAATTCGAAAAAGTAGCAGCAATGATACAAAAACTTGGTTTTGACGGTATCGACATCAATATGGGCTGCCCTGACCGCGGTGTCGAAAAACAAGGCGCAGGAGCAGCTCTCATTAAAAACCCAGGACTTGCAAAAGAAATTATTCAGGCAACCAGACGTGGCGCCCCAAACCTTCCCGTCTCCATAAAGACACGCATCGGATATTCTAAAAACCAGATTAATGAGTGGATCCCCACCCTCCTCGAAGAAGGTCTCGCCGCCCCAACCCTTCACCTCCGTACGCGAAATGAAATGTCAGACGTAGCTGCACATTGGGAACTTGCTCACGAAATTGTGGCACTAAGAGACCGTCATGCACCAAAAACACTTCTCCTCGGTAATGGAGATTTATATACTTTAGACGAAGCACACAAAAAAATAAAAAAGTCTGAAATGGATGGCGCCATGATAGGGCGTGGTATTTTTGGAAACCCGTGGTTCTTCTCCGGATATATTCCGACAACAAAAGAGCGCCTCGTACGCATGGTGAAACACACCGAACTTTTTGAAAAGCTATTTAAAAGCGATCATAATAAAATAAATGGCGGCATAAAAAACTTCGACATCATGAAAAAACATTTTAAAGCATACGTAACAGGTTTCGATGACGCAAAAGAACTCCGTATTCTCCTCATGGAAACAAAAAATGCCGCCGAGGTTCGAACACTCACAGAAGAGTTCTTAAAACACATCCGATAACAGCATTCTGAATATCAAATTCCCGACGATCGTCACGAATTTGATATGTTGATAAAAAATATCCACTGTGATAAAAACAGGGCAGTTCATTACCATAGGGAGGAATACAATGTTATCAGCATGCTACATTGTCGAAGAACACTATTACACAATCGAGGAAATGATCGCGATGATTGATGAGCAAAACCGTTCTGAGTGC
>JACRHX010000033.1 GCA_016211955.1 Parcubacteria group bacterium
GAGGCGGATCCGCCCATGGCGGAAAGGGGGAGTCAGGTGGTATCGCTATAATAGGGGGGTTGTAACAGTCACCCCCTTGGAGATGAATGTTGGTCTAGGTGGAGGCGCAACAAAATATCCTCCTCCTTTTTCTCCATCCTTACTGCATCGGATTCTTTTTCATGATTAAAGCCCAGTAGGTGTAGTACGCCATGTACCAAAAGCTTTCTTTCCCATTCATCGCGTGGAATATTAAGCTTTTTTGCTTCCTTAAAGATATAGCTTGGAGCCAAATAGATTTCTCCCAAAAATTCTTTGCCTGTTTCAGGATCTACAAAATTCTCCGGTTGGGGAAATGACAAGACATTTGTTACCTTATCTTTTCCCCCCGAACGTTTATAAAGCTCCCGCATACAGGCGTCACTTACATAGTAAATATCTACTCCAGCGGTAGAAATCTTAAGAATACTAAAAAGACGTGCAATAAATGTTGCCGTCTTTTTTTGTTGTGATACGGTACCAAATACACGAATCCCCATTATCTAGAACCTCCTGGCTTTTTAACGAGTAAACCAAGTTTTTTGAGGCGCGCGAACTCTTCCACTTTTACCGCGCGATACATCGCAGAACGATGTCGCTTTGTTTTTGTCACTAGACGTTTGGTATAACGCCTATGTCTCGCCTCAAGCAAAACACCACTCTTTTGTATAGCTTTTCTAAAACGCGCCACAAACCCTTCGGAGGACTCTCCTCCCTTCCGTTTCATTGCAATTGCCATTGTTATTTAGTGCTTAGTAGTTAGTTCTTAGGACTTAGTATTGTTATTCTTAAGCTTTTTTTAAGACTTAGTCAAGATATGCTTCTTTTTTGCCAAATGAAGAACTTACGCATTCGGATGGAGTTCGAGGAAAACCCGAGGAGCGGAGTAAGCTGTACACAAAAAGTACTGCGTCGAGCACCACAGGGTTTGACGAAGAAATACGCCGAATGCGTAAGTTCTTATTACTTCTTAAGGCGCTTTTTGATTTCGTCGAAGATCTTTGGAAGCGGAATGATCTCCTGTGAACCTGTTTTCATGTCACGCAAGATGATTGTATCGTCGAGCGCTTCGCGTTGTCCTAAGATAAGAACAAAATCAGCCTGCAAACAATCAGCAATCTTAAGCTGCGCCTTAATTGAATCCCTCCCAAACGACTCTGCTACACTAATCTTCTCCTTTCTAAATACCTCTCGAAGCTTCATAAGCTTACGTTTTGCAATCATGCCCAGCTGAACGAGAAACACACGTACATTGCGATCCTCGTTTACATTCATCATCTTTTCCACAAGATCAGCAACACGATCCACCCCCATCGCCCCTCCCATCGCAGGTGTATCTTTCCCTCCTAGCATTTTTACTAAATCATCGTAACGACCACCCCCCGCAAGCGCAAGTGGCGCGGAAGAGACAACCTCCTTCTCCTCACCCCCCCCCGCGTCCTTCTTCTCCTCTTCTTTCTTTTGTTCTTTTGCCTGCTTTTCAAAAAATGCAGGATTGGAGAAAACCTCAAACACGGTGCGAGTATAATAATCTAGTCCGCGCACGAGGTAGGGGGAGAGAGCATAGGGTATTTCAAGCTCATCAAGAAACTCTAATACTCCTTTGAAATGCAGATTACATTCATGACAAAGATTATCGAGCATGGTGGGCGCGCCCGCACGATATTCAACACACTCCTTCTCTTTACAATCAAGAAGACGAAACGGATTACGCTGAAAACGATTGCGACAATCCTTACACACCTTAGGTAGTTTATTCCTATAATAATCTCTTAATTTTGCGCGCCACACGTTTCGGCATGATTTATCCCCAATGCTATTAATCTCCACCACCAAATCTTTTATCTTGAGTTGCTTTAAAATATTGAAAAATATGAGAATAACCTCAGCATCATATGAGGAACTAATACCCCCAAGAACCTCAACACCAAACTGCGTAAGCTGGCGTAATCTCCCGCGCTGAGGATTTTCATGTCGAAACATCGGACCATAATAAAATAGCTTGACCGGCTGAGGTAAATTCGACATTCCCTGTTCAATAAAAGAACGCACCACACCCGCCGTCCCTTCGGGGCGCATAGTAAGTTGTGTCCCACCTTCGGTCTTCAGGTTATACATCTGCTTTTCTATAATATCTGTAGTATCTCCAACTGAATGCAAAAAAAGCTCTGTATCTTCGAGAATAGGTGTCTCAATACGATCGTACAAATAATAACGCGCCTGTTCGAAGGCGATATTTTGGATTTTTTCTCGCACAAGTCCCTCCTCAAATAAAACATCCCTCATGCCACGAGGGGCTTTTGGTATCCATTTTGCCTTTGACACCGTCGCCTTTTTTGTTGATCCTTGTTTTTTAGCCATATATGGTTGAGAAGCCAGAAATTAGAATCTGGAATCTAGAATGATTAAAATTTTAAATTTCTTCTAGATTCTAGCTGCTAGCTGCTAGATTCTAGATTCTGAATTTTCTATTTGCTAGTTCCTACTGCGTAGTCATCTGACGCAAACACCTTCGCCGCCCCAAGTGGCCACAGTCTAAATCGCACAAGACCTATAATATTATTCGTCGGCACTGCCCCCCACATGCGGGAATCGTAACTAAATTCCCTATTATCCCCCATCACAAAATATTGCCCTGGCTGAAGTTTTTGGATAATATCCCCACTCGTTCTTTCGGTTTGAGAAAGATACCCTTCGTCAAGCGTATCCACCGCCCCATCTCCCTTGGTTATCATAACTCGATTATTCTTGATTTCCACCGTCTCTCCAGGAAGCCCTATAATACGCTTGATATAGAACGTAGCATAATCCTTTGGATAACGAAAGACGATCACCTCCCCACGCTGTGGCTGCCTAAATCGATAGGCAATCTCATCAATAATAAGGTAATTTCCGTTCAAAAACGTCGGATCCATACTCGATCCACGTACTAAGAAAGGTTGCGCAATAAAATATCGCACCAAAAACACAGCAAGAAGCGAAACAACAAGCACCTCTGCCAACTCAAATATAAAAAGAAAAATATGACGCATACCCCGTAGTAGAAAGTCGACTTTTCGCTTACGAGCGAATCCGCCAACTTTGCTTTGTTATATTTTTATTGATGTAAACAAACAAGAGCCACCGCGTGAGAGCACACATACTATCGACTTTTCACTACGGGGCATAAAAAGAAAAAGAATCTAGAATCTAGCAGCTAGAATCTAGAAGGAATTAAAAAAAGAAAACCTTCTGCTTTCTGCTTACTATTTTCTATTTTCCCATAAGTTGTGGCATAATTGTACCATATATTTTAAAATACACAAACCAGGTAGTAGAATTTTGGCCAGCATCCAAAATAGACGCTTTTCTCTGATAAATACACCCCAAAAGCCCAAATTTCACTACCTGGAAATGCCTTTCTCATGTTTTTAATTGTTGGTCTCGGTAATATGGGCGAAAAGTACGAAAAAACTTACCATAATGTGGGTTTTCTTGCAGTAGACCACTTCGCAAAAAAACTCTCTCTTACTCCAAAAATTCTGCAGCTCCCCGTTCGCTGGAGCTTTCGCAAGATAGTGAGTGCAGTATACCGCTCTGACGACCTCGTTCTCGCAAAACCAAGTTGCTACATGAACGAATCGGGTGGTGTCATATCCCCCCTTCTCAAACACTATAACGTCCCCGCCGACCACCTTATTGTCATCCATGACGATTCAGACATCATTCTTGGCAACTTCAAGCTCAAATTTGGAGGTAGCTCGGGTGGGCACCGCGGTATTGAATCCATTATACAAACAACAGAAACACAAGACTTTTGGCATCTCAAAATCGGTATTCGCCCAGAAGAGAATGAAAGCCCTATCCGCCTTAAAGCAGAACGGCTCGTCTTACAAAAAATAAGCAAAGAGACAGAGAAAACTCTTGAAAACACCATCGATACTGACCTC
>JACRHX010000036.1 GCA_016211955.1 Parcubacteria group bacterium
GTGGAGGCAAAAAATGAACGTATGTTGCAAAAAATAATAAAGGACGTCGAAGAGCTTATCTCTAAGCCCTAAGAACTAATCACTAAGGACTTATTAGTATGGATCGTCTCGTTATTGATATCGAAACAAAAAATACCTTTCAGGATGTGGGAGGGGAGCATAATATTCATAAACTTGAGGCTTCGCTTGTTGGTGTGTATTCTTATAAACGGGATGCTTATTTCGGGCTTTTAGAACATGAGTTCGATAAGCTCGACGAGTTGTTTCGGGGCGCCGAGTTTATCATCGGGTTCGCAACCAATCGGTTTGATATTCCAGTACTTCGAAAATACACCAAGGTGGATATTAAACGAATTAAATCACTTGATATGTTTGAGGAGGTTCAGAAAAAGTTGGGGCGACGTGTTGGACTTGGGGTGCTCTGCGAAGCAAACCTAAAGATCGGAAAAACAGGACATGGTCTCGATGCTATTGAGTACTACAAAAATGGGGAAATCGAGAAGCTAAAGAGTTATTGTTTGAATGATGTTAAAATTACAAAAGAGTTATATGAATTCGTATTAGATAAAAAGAAACTTTTTGTACCGGACAAGTTTAATCCGCCCGGAGTATTTTTTGATTTTGATTGGGCGTGGTCATTACAAACAAGCCCGCAGGGGTTGTTGTTCTAATGTTATGCGAATACGATTTTCTCTGAAAGAAGGATTACTGCTCGGTGTCGTATTGTCTTCGATTTTATTTCTCGGATATGTCCTCGTTGAATACAAAGGATTTCAAGATAATTTTGGCAATATCGACAGTAAGACTTCTGAAGTGCCCATGCCACTCATCTATTTCTTGACTGGTTATGAAAAATCCGATGTCTTCAGGCGTGTTTTAGACACGCCGTCTGACTATCTTGTAGTAGATGCATTTAAAGAAGTGCCAAATCTTTTGTTTTCTAAGGAGGAGATTGGAGAAATGAAAAAGCGGCACAGTACAGTGTTGGCGTATTTGAGTATCGGCGAGGCGGAAGATTATAGATATTACTGGCAATCGGAATGGAAGACAAATCCACCGCGATGGATGGGGAAGATAAACCTTGATTGGGAAGGAAACATCAAGGTAAAATATTGGGATCAAGATTGGCAAAAGATTATTCTTGCTTATGTCGATAGGATCGTGGAGCAGGGATTCGACGGGGTGTATTTAGACATTATTGATGGATATGAATACTGGTCTGATTCTGATAATGGTGAAGACGAGGTACTTGAACAGAATATTGCTGCGGAAAGAATGGTGGCGCTTCTCGGGACTATTAAGGAAAGGGCAAAAGCGAAGAATCCTCGATTTAAAATTTTTCCACAAAACTCTCCAGAGCTTGTTCGGTATGATGGCTATTTGAGTGTGATTGATGGAATAGGGAAAGAAACTACGTGGTATGAGGGATACGATGATATTAATGGAAAGGAGACATTCACAACATTGATTGCCCCTGAAATCAGGGAGGAGCAATTAAAATATTTAAGAATGATTAAAAAAGCAGGAAAGGTTATTCTTGCGACAGACTACTTTGCGCCTACCCAAGGAAAGGAGGCGAGCGATTTTTCTGAAAAAGCGCGCCAGGAAGGATTTTATTATTATCCCGCTGACACGAGAAAATTAGACAGTATCAGTTCTTTCACCAAGGTGTCGTTTTGACTTATCAAATATCTGACGATCGTCAGGTATTTGATAAATTGACGAATTCTTTTTAATTTAGTACAATTATGTCGATTTCTGGAGGAGTACCATCCTTCAGGAATTTGAAAAAATAGGAAGATAGGGGAGGGCTAACAATGTCGGAACTTTCTTTTCGCGAGGTTGAATACGGTCATGGTGCAGGATCTAGGATTAAAAATTCGGAGCCGATAATTATTGTTGATTTTGATACATGGCAGAATGACTGGAATAGGATTCATGGGATAGGTGGTGCTCGTGGGGGATTGCGTCTGGCCGAGCCCCCCGCCGTTGATTTTAATAAGGAGACGGTGGTTGTAGTATTTCGTGGCGAGTGTTCCTCGAGTGGATATGGTATTAAGGTTATTCATGTTGTTGAGAATGCACATACAATTTCCGTACGAGTGAAAAAGACAGGAGAGGGTGGCACGGCAACAGTGATGACATACCCCTACCAGATTATTGCCATTGCGATCCCTTTTGGTACCAAGCCGATCAATGTTGAGTTGATCCGATCCGTTAAGTAGGATATCGTGCCCCACCAATATTGGTGGGTTTTTGTTTTTATGACCATGCAGTTATAGTAATGGTATGGAGACAAAGAATTTTGAGGAATTATATGAAAAACTAAATACAAAACAACGTGAAGCGGTTGATGCCATCGACGGCCCTGTTGTTGTGCTTGCTGGGCCGGGGACGGGGAAGACGCAAATTTTGACGCTTCGAATTGCAAACATTTTGCGAAGAACTGACGCTGCGCCCGATAGCATCCTCGCGCTTACGTTCACCGAGGCGGCTGCTTCGAACATGCGCAAGCGGTTGTTTGAGATTATAGGTGCCCCAGCGTATCGTGTACGGATTTCGACCTTTCATGGGTTTTGTAATGATCTTATTCAGATGTGCCCCGATTCGTTTCCAAGAATTATTGGAGCTAAGAATATAACCGAGGCGGAGCAGTTCGGGATTATTAAGGAGGTGGTGCTTAGTCTTCCGCTTCAGATATTACGTCCTCACGGAGATGAGCTGTATTATGTGCACTCTATTCTAAGAGCATTAAGCGACTTGAAGCGTGAAGGAATCGATGATGTGGAGTTCGGAGTACGGGTAGAAAAGGAAGAGAAGGGTTTTTTGGCAATCGATGATTTGTATCATAGCAAGGGTGTTCACGAGGGGAAGATGAAGTCTGAATACAAGACGCTTGAAAAATCAATTGAGAAGAACAAAGAGTTGAGGTGTGTGTATGGTGAATATGAACGTGTGCTCAAAGATCGACGACTGTATGATTATAACGACATGATCATGGAGGTGGTGCGAATGCTTAAGGCTAATCCAGATTTTCTTCTTACTCTCCAGGAGCGTTATCAATATATTCTTGCTGATGAGCATCAGGATGTGAATGATGCGCAAAATACTCTCCTTGAACTTCTTGCGAGTTATGACGTTAACCCTAATATTTTTATCGTAGGCGATGATAAGCAAGCAATTTTTCGCTTTCAAGGCGCTTCGCTTCAAAATTTTCTTTATTTTCTGAAAAAATATCCGAGGGCTCGGGCCATTGCGCTCGAGGAAAATTATCGTTCAACGCAGGTTATTCTTGATGCGTCACATGGACTTGCGGAGGGTATGGGTGAATCGGTTTCTGGGGTCAGTCGGGAGCTTAAAGCCGTAACTGTTTCCATGGGGGAAAAGATAAGGGTTCGTGTTTTTAAAACGGCGAGTGATGAGCATTTTTTTCTTGCACGAGAGATAGCAGGGCTTATTAAAGAGGAGGTTCCTCCGCAAGAAGTGGCTGTGTTGTATAGAGATAATAAAGATGCATTATCTATTGTCGGTTCTCTAGAAAAGATGGCGGTGCCAGTTTCTCTTCAATCTGATCAGAGCGTGTTGGGGGACCCAAGTATCATAGGCCTCATTACATTGTGTAAGGCTGTTTATTATTTCGGGGAAGATGAGTGGCTGCTTAAGGCGCTTCACCTTCCATTTTTAGGTATTCATCCCGTTAGAGACTGCGAGGGCTCGCAGCAAGCCTCTGTCTCTAACGGGATTCATCCTTTTGATATTTATCGGCTTGTTGAGAGGGCAAGCTCTTCACGAAGTTCATTGTATACAGTAGTGTCTTCTCTTTCGCGAGATAAAGCTTTGGTGCTTGATTCACGTGATGCGATTCTAGGTTTCTATACCAAACTTGTGCACTGGAAGGATCTTTCTGCGGAACATGGCGCGCATGTCGTTTTTGAAACTATTATCCGAGAGTCTGGATTTTTAGGGTATCTTCTTGGCCGCCCCGATGCGGCAAAGCGTTTGAATAGAGTGATGGCGTTATTTGGAGAGATAGAACGCTTAGTGGGAAACCACGATTCGTTTATGCTTTCTGATTGTATAGCTTATCTCGAACTCATGGAGCGACACCGTATTGGATTAAAGAGCAAGGGAGATGATGCACGGATTGTCGGGGTGCAATGTATGACAGCGCATAAGGCGAAGGGGCTTGAGTTTGATTATGTGTATATAGTTGGTGTAACTGATGGACACTGGGGGAATAGGAAGTCAAAGGAGCATTTTAGGTTGCCGCTTGGGGTTTCAGGTCTCGATATTTCAGATGAAGAAATTAAGGGTAATAGCGACGAGCGAAGATTGTTTTATGTGGCGCTTACTAGGGCGCGAAAGGAGGTCGTGATAAGCTATGCTTCGCAAGATGAGAACGGAACAGACGTAATACCTTCTCAATTTGTTGGTGAGATTAAAGGGGAGCATGTGATGGAGGAGGATCTGCAAGAGAAGACTTTTTCGCTCGAAGATAAGGCGTCTGTGTTTGCGCGAAGAGCGACAACGCCAGAGTCTATATATGATAAGGAATTCGTACGTCATCTTTTTGAGATTCGTGGCGTCTCGGCGACGGGGCTTAACCGGTATCTTGAATGTCCGTGGAAGTATTTTTATGCTGATCTTCTGCGTGTTCCTCAGGCTAAAACCAAACCTCTTATGTATGGCATTGCAGCGCATGGCGCGCTCTATACCCTGTTCGAACATCTTAAAAATGGAGATGTTATTTCTGTCGATACGTTTCTTGAACGGTTTAAGGTGCTTTTAGAAAAAGAGCCGCTTTCTAACCGAGAATATGATGATCTTTCGAGAAAGGGGGAAAAAGCGTTGCGCGGATATTACGAGTGTTACAAGGAGGGGTGGCATACGAATGTGCTCAATGAGTTTCGGGTGGAAGGGGTTGAACTATTGTCTCAACAAGATGAATTGCGTGTTCGTCTTGTTGGGCGTATTGATAAGATTGAGCTACTTGGGGAGGGGAATCGTGTAAATGTTGTAGACTATAAAACAGGTAAGCCCAAGTCAAGAAATCAGATAGAAGGTTTGACAAGGGATGGAAACGGTGATTATAAGAGACAGCTGGTGTTTTATAAGCTTCTTCTTGATCGTTTCAATTCAGGGAAGTATCATATGGTTTCTGGCGAGATAGATTTTTTGGAGCCTAACGAACGGGGTATCTATAAGAAAGAGAAGTTTATTATTGATAAGAATGAGGTTGATGTGCTTGAGGAGCAGATTATGGAGATGGCACGCGATGTGCAAAACGTCTCATTTTGGGATAAAAAGTGTGACGATAAGGAGTGCGAATACTGCGAATTAAGGAACATGATGAAAAAAAGTTAATATGTTAAAGAAGGATTTCCCAATTTTTTCCGCCAAAGGCGGATCCGCCTTTGGCGGAAAAAATAATAAGGATTTGGTATATCTCGATAACGCTGCGACTGCTCAAAAGCCACGGGCGGTTATTGATGTGATAAATAATTTTTATACTCACGATAATGCGAATGTGCACCGTGGTTTTTATGGCTTGGGAGAAAAAGCAGATGCATACTATGAAGAAGCGCGAGTTACGTTCGCAAATTTTATCAATGCCAAACAAGATGAGATTGTGTTTACGAAAAATGCTACAGAGGGGTTAAATTTGATTGCGCATGCGTGGGGGAGGACGCAGTGTAAAGAAGGAGATGAGATCATTGTTTCGCTTATCGAACATCATAGTAACTTTCTTCCCTGGCAATTTCTTGCAAGAGAAAAGAAATTGAAATTACGTTTTTGGAAGCCAGACCAGTTTGGAGTGCTGCATATTAAAGATCTTGAGAAGCTCATCACTTCTCGGACAAAAGCTATCTGTGTTACCTACGTATCCAACGTACTTGGGTATATTGTCTCTGTAGAGAAAATAAAAGAGAGTATTGGTAAAAAGAATATCGCTCTTATTGTCGATGTTGCGCAAGCGGTTCCCCATGTTCCTGTTGATGTACAATATCTTCGGTGTGATTTTCTTTCTTTTTCGGTACATAAGATGTATGGACCAACGGGGCTTGGGATATTGTATATAAAAGAGAATCGTTTGCATGAGATGAAGCCGTTTTTGGTGGGGGGTGGTATGGCAACAGAGGTGAGCCTGACTCATGCAAAATATCTTCAGTCCTCACATGTATTTGAAGCGGGAACACCTCCTATTGCTGAAGTTGTCGGAGGTGCCGAGGCTGTGCGTTATATAACACGTATTGGATTTTCAGCAATTCAGAAACATGAACATGCACTAGTTGAAGATATATTCCATCGATTTGAAGCGTATCCATTTGTACGAGTCTTAAGTCCAAAAGAAGGTAATGTTGGCGTGGTGGCTTTCGATATTCAGGGTGTGCACCCCGTTAGAGGTAGAGGCGCGCTGCGAGCCCTCGCGACCTCTAACGGGGTGCACCCGCATGACGCAGCATCATTATTTGCAGAGAGGGGGATTGCTTTGCGTGCTGGGCATCACTGCGCTATGCCACTCCATACGTTTCTAAAAATTCCCGCAAGCTTGAGATTAAGTTTGGGATTATATAATGACGAAAGAGATATTGACGCATTCTTTAAAGCACTTGACGATATAAAGAAAATTTTTGATTAAAAATAAGGCACTAAATTTATTCTACCGATCGGCTAAATAAGTTTAGTGATTTATATGAAAACATATAGAGGGTATTTAGAAAAATATAAGCTTGGGAAACTTCCATTTGAGGGAAGGCCCAAAGAGTACACTAAAAAGATAAAACAAGTGAGTGAGTCTTGTGGTGATGGACTTACTTTTTATTTTTTAATCGAGAATGAAACCATAAAAAACATAGGGTTTGATGGGTATGGATGTTTTTTATCTCGTTTATCAGCGTCTTTTCTTGCAAAAAAGTTCGTAGGAAAGCCCATTAAAAACTTAATTGAATTTGATGAGGAAAAAACATTGGCATTGTTAGGTTTTCCGGTAAACTCTGCACGCGAACAATGTGTATTGATACCACTCAAGGTATTTCGTTCTTTTGACGTTCATTTATAGATCAGATATTATTATAAATGAATCAACAAAACTAATTATTAATTTTTTAAAATAATATGGATACACCATCATTTTTTCCAGGGTCTTGGGAAAAAACAAAAAAAACAGAAACGTCGCAACCCACAAGGGAAGGCGAGTTGCGTTCGTTTGTGTCTGATATCATCGCAAAAATAAAAAATGCGCCATCACCAGAGAAGGGTGGGCGCAGGGATTATACGAGAGAAATAGATCTTAGA
>JACRHX010000035.1 GCA_016211955.1 Parcubacteria group bacterium
AAATTTAACATACTGCCACCAGTATGGAAGAGAAGGGCTCGCTTCCGATCAGTCTCCATGAATTCTTAAGAATTAACCTCGTTGAATGATGCATCCGATGAACATAATGGAGAGAGTATGGAAGGAGAAGTCGGGGCCATACTCCTCCTGACAGATATAATAGTTTTTTTGTCCGGGGTCAGAATTAGTAAAAATAGGACATATCTGTATCAGGGAAGAAAGACGTATAACGTCGTAAATTGTATCTTTTACGACGTCAGCCAGCCTCCTTCGGAGAAGAGGGTGTTCATTTGATATTATGAATTAATTTAAAATTAATTATTTATTTGTTTATTTGTAATTTGCTTATTTGTAATTAATTCATAATTATTACCCCCATTCTTCCCCCAAATCTAGCTCCTACCAAAATATGCCCTTTGTGCCTATTTTGCCAATTCCCACTTCCCCACCCCTACCTGCGTCATCCCGGCGAAAGTAAGGATCCCAGTCTACAAATATAAATTAATTAATTTATATTGTCATTTCGAGTCCTCCGGTTCGGAGGACGAGAAATCTAGCGAAGCGTTTATTAATATACGTCCCTCAAAGCGGGACTAGATTTCTCACTTCGTTCGAAATGACAGAAAAGCATCAAAGCTTTTACCATATATCCCTGACAGCCTGCTACTTAAGATAATGTATAATAAAAACATGGACGTTCTTAGAGTACAAAAGCTCACCAAGCGATTCGGACAGTTTACTGCGGTTACTGATATTTCTTTCTCGTTAAAAGAAAGAGAGATACTTGGGTTTCTTGGTCAAAATGGGGCCGGGAAGACGACCACCATCCAGATGCTATTAGGGGTATTAACACCAAGCTCCGGCACGGTGAATTATTTTGGAAAAGATTTGCAGGAGAACCGTGAAGCGATTCTCGAAAAGGTAAATTTCTCATCTACTTATACCAATTTGCCCTGGGATTTGACCGTGAAGGAGAACCTTACCTATATTTCCTATCTTTATTCAATTCAAAATAGAAGTGAAAGGGTGAAGCGAATTGTGCAGATATTTAAGCTTGAAGAGGTGTTGGAAAAACAACTGAGAGATTTATCCGCCGGTCAGATAACCCGAGTGAATCTGGCGAAAGCATTATTGAATTTTCCTCAAGTATTGTTACTGGATGAACCCACCGCATCCCTTGATCCCGATGTGGCAAAATACATTCGTGAATTTCTACTTAACCAAAGACAGCAGTTTAATGTCTCCATAGTTTTAACTTCTCATAATATGGCCGAGGTTGAAGAAGTTTGTGATCGGGTTGTTTTTATCGAAGGAGGGAAAATAATTGCCGATGATACACCGGATCATCTGACAAAGACCATTAAAATAAGTCATGTGGAGTTGGTGGTCAAAGACGGACTCAAGAGAACGATTGATCATTGCGAGAGTAAACAGATCAAGTACCGCGTTGAAGGCAGGTATATTGTAGTAGATATAGAAGAACATAATATTCCTGATTTTTTAAGAGAACTTATGAGTATCGGTGTTTTCTATGATGAGATATCTATCGAAAAACCGTCTCTCGAAGATTATTTTTTGCAAGTATCACACAAAAAAACATGAAAGCACACAGAATATTCGGAATCATATTACGATACCTGTATTTATTCAGACACAGTTTTGACCGCCTGAGTGACGCCTTTTACTGGCCGACTATTGACTTATTACTTTGGGGAATTACAAGCGTTTACATAAGATCAAAATTTGCGGGAGGACCATCAATAACCGTCATGATCATATCCGGAATTTTATTTTGGATTATTGTATGGCGGGGGCAGTATGAAATAAGCGTGAATTTACTTGAGGATTTGTGGAACAAGAATCTTATCAATATTTTCGCCGCGCCGGTGTCTTTTTACGAATGGATCAGCTCGTTCCTCATCCTGGGAATAATAAAGGCGGCCCTGAGCTTTACCTATGGCGCCATCATTGCATTTATTTTATATAAGGTCCAGATATTTGCGTATGGCTTTAGTTTATTGCCTATCATGCTTTTATTGATCATGACCGGTTGGTGGAGCGGGTTTATAGGCGCCGGAATTATCCTGCGTTACGGAACAAAGATACAAACAGTTGCCTGGTCTTTAGTGACCATCCTCTCCCCTTTTTCCGCAATTTATTATCCCTTGTCCATTCTCCCCCTCTGGGCACAGAAGGTTGCCTTGTTTGTTCCGACGAGCTATACATTTGAGGCGGCGCGAAAAGTTTTAAATCAAGGATATTTTGATGTGCAGATGTTTCTTATTGCTTTTTTTCTCAATATTTTTTATATCGTACTATCTATCATATTCCTACGACGAAGTTTTGATAAAGCTTTGCAAAGAGGTTTGGTAAAGGTGGGGGGATATTGATGTTCGTTGCAAAACTATTACAACTTGCTATTGACAAGCCAATATATTTCATATTAATATGAATATATTAGGACATTTTTGTAGTCCACGAAAATAATTATTAATTTATTTTTCTCACTCTATGAATAACGAAAAGTTCTGTTTCAGCAAAACAGCAGGTCTGATGGTGATAATCGGTGCGGTGTTAGTAGTAGGCGCTTATTTTATGGGTAGCCTTTCAAGTAAATCCACCTCAACAAGTACTAGAGCAAGCACGGGCGATCGTTACTGTACCTATGGTGAGAATCAATTCACTTCGTTAAGTCCCAACTTTATTTTAGGCTCAGTTACATATACCCTAGATAGTAAGGGCTGTGTATTAGCTAATGGGCTAATAAAAGATAGTGCAAGATGTTCGAAGGATGGAAGTGGAGAGTTTTTAGATTTGCCTGCTGAAATTGATAAAGCTACATGTCCACCAACCGTAACATGTGTTGGAAAATGTGAGGGTTATGCTGGTCCATATCAGGTAGGTGCATGTGCACCTGAGGGGGGGATGGTATGCGGATGTTCCGAAGGTCGAACATACCCAACATGGA
>JACRHX010000034.1 GCA_016211955.1 Parcubacteria group bacterium
GCATTCTTGTGCCAGATCCATCTTGCCGAGATCCCGAGCGACTGTGAGCTCAATGGACTGCCGTCATCCGGAATGCTCTACTTTTTCGCACTCGCCCTGATAGGATATACCACGAATCGTATTATGGGATCGATGGCAACAAATAAGATGTACAAGATAAAGGACATAGAGGTTGCAAAAAATATAAAGTAGTGAAATCTAGATCGGGAGAACGAGACGTCTCCCGTTTTTATTCTTATACGAAATAGAAACGAGTATATCGTGCCTTCCCTCAAGAGAAAGACGTTTAATAAGCGTATCCTCTGCTTCATTTTGTTCTTTCTTGCAAGAAGAACTATCAAGAAGACGTACCAACTCTACGCCATCTTTGGGATTCTCATTAAGGAAAAAAGTTACTGCATAATGCTGCCCCACATCATCAATACCACTCCCATAAACGATATATGATGATAAACACGCACCACCCACCTTAACGTCTCTATCCAACCCCCTCAAGTCAAGAAAAGTACGATTTAAGAAACCGGCTGTGGTTGCGACAGGTTTCTCTCGCAACAAAAATATCAGACCAAAAATAACAAGTACTGTTATTCCGAGACCATACGCCCCTTTTCTAGAAAAAAAGAAAGAACGCGCAACATCAAATTTCGATATTGTAGGAGTAGACGGTTGAGATATGTTCATGATGTGCTCATCCATAGTTATTTATTCTTCGTGATAAGCCCAAACCATGGGTTTCCCTTCATAAGCTCATCGTAAGACATTGAAAAGGGTTTTGATGATCGTGGATCAACAACCGTAAAAGAGTCTTTGTTGGGATTCCATCCCGTAACAAGGAGGGCGCTCTCTTGTGGCGGTACCCCCTTTTGGATTCGTGTATAGGCAACAAGAGCGGGTCCTGTAACAAGGTGAGAAGTTACGTTTCCCATATCTCCACTTGAGCGAACAGAAAGACGGTGTGTGGTACTAAGATAATCTTTAAGTCTATTCCAATCAGTTCCTTTTGGAGTGCTTATGCCTTGTTTTTCTAAATCTTGAGCAATTTTCGCCGGATCTCCCTTAATTCCATACTGGGAAAGTAAGCTTGCAACAGTCGAAGGAACGGTACCTGCCTTTGCTATAGTAGAACCAACAAAGGACGTATCCCCCCACTTTTTATCATCCTGACGAAAAACCTTAGCTGGGACATTATTTTTCTCTTCAGGCGGCACCCCATAACCTGCATTTAAGTTCTGATTCTGCCCATTGAAAGAAATGTTCTGCTGAATACTCCCGGCGTACTGAGAGGGGGGGCTCCAAACAATAGATACCCTTATATATGATCGATAAAAATTATCGTCATTTGTACTTCCATATCGTTTACCAAAAGCCCTATACTCTTCCTCATTAAGCCCACAAATACGCCCGGAACCACTTTTCGCTCTATGGAAAGCTTCCGTAAAACTCGGTTGCGTAAACCGAAGAGAAACAGAACCATCAGAACCAATGGTTGGTGAATTGGACAAGATGGATTTATTCCAATCATTTGTAGTCTGCTTATCATAATATCCATAAGACCCGATAAAACCAGGAAGTGAACCAGCCTTGAGGAAAACCTTACGAGGCTGTGATCCCGGCAATGGTTTTATATCAAGCGATTGAATAAGTTCGTTGCCAAAATTGGGATTATACAATCCGACATAACAATCAAAGTCTGGATCCGCCGAGTTGCCACACGTCTGTGGGTTACAATACCCAAAAGAAAGACCAATTCTTTGTGGCGCCTTCATCATGATACTCTGAATCACAGAACCATCGGATTGCGTATCGTACCACACACGAAAAATTTCTGCAGCACTTACAAACCGAGACGAAACACTCGTAAAAACAATTATCCCAATTACGATACAAAAACGAAGAAACAACTTCATACCCTTAGTATATCACGCGAAGAAAAAACAAAAAAAGCACTCTACTTCTTGTTATTTAGGTTGAATGATTCACTTATTCAGTCCTTTTCTCTGGACTATTAATAACCGCAAAATCATTTAGGTCATTGATGACTCTTATTTCAGCTGGTTGATTGACCCCATCCACTACCCGCTGACGCATAACCCTAACAACGTCATCTTTCCTTCCCCACATCTGCCAATCATTCTATATCGCCGCTAGCATTCCGCACTGATACCCGTTCACCAATCTTAAATATACGATCACCTATCCTAGGAGAATCTGTCGTTGCATCATCTGCAGTAAGCTTTTCACCAATACCCCTTTTAGCAGACTCGCCAATACGTCCAATCTCTGCATAATCCATCCCACTAAACCCAGGCTTACCTCCATCCCCATCAAGCCCTTCCTCCGACAACTTTTTTTGAAGATTAGTTGGTTGTTCGGGTGGTGCTAATGGTTTTTTCTCAATAGGTCGCGATGAACCAAATGACTCGCTTGGCATATTTTTATACTTTAGGTTATTTATTTTTAAAAATCGACTTATTTTTATTGTTGTAGGGGTGTTGGCTCCTGTGGTGGCTGTTCTGGTGCTTCAACAGGCTGTGGTTCTACGGGCATTGGCGCTGGAGCAACGGGTTGTGCCTCTGCTGATTGCGCTGGAGCTTGCTGTTCAACAATCTGTTTTGCCATCTCCTGAATACGCTTTGTGGTATTTATAAGATCAAGCTTCGCCTGCGCCATTTGTACCTGTAAGATTTCAAACCAATCGGGGACATATTCTTGCAGGAAATCAAGAACGGGCATTTTTTCGACATCTTCTCCACTCACAATATCATTGAACATATCTTTTTGTTCATCGGTAAGGTGTGACGACAAAAGAACCTCAAAAAAACGAGTCCCTACATTTTCATAATATGCTTCGAGCATATTATTTTTCTGCTCTTCAGAAAGTTCTTCGAGATGTAATTCCTGGAATATATCCTTTCCAAGCTCAGGATAACGCTCAAGAATTTGTTGTAACGATGATGATTGCATAATTATTATATATTAATTTCGACTTATTTATTTAAAAATTAAAAAATTCGCCCTACAGGTGTCCCATGCGTAAGGTGAACCAATCCCTTACCCCACTTGACATAATCCCATCCCCCATGCCCATTAGCAATTGCAATATGTGGGGGAAACAATTTATCGCTCTCAAAAAGACCAACAAATGCCGTCCCTGCATTCGCAATAAGACCCATTGTAGCACCTGCTGCTATGCCACCAGCTCTTCGCACCCAATTATAAATACCACTTCTCTTGTCTACATCTTCAGCGGTTGTAAGACGCTGGTGTGTATCTTCCTGTAAGATATTCGTAAGTATGCGCGCCATTCCCTCGGGGGTGCGACTACCTTCCACACTGCCTATTGCTTTTTCCAAATTACCAGCCTTCTGTTCTTCAAGTATACGAATGGTCTCAAATCTATCATATGTTTCATCTGTTGGACTCTTCCCTTCGCGACGTCTTAATTCGTAGAGTGATTCAAGTTTTTTGTTTATCTGATCTGGAGTCATTTTAATTGCCTGTTCTGCTGAGACATTCTTATTTCTCCCAAACATTCTTCCCGTCTCCCACCCAAGCGAAGTTGCCAACATGCCACCACCAGCGGCGGCAAGAAATGGGTTTGCGGTAGCAACTCCTAACGCTGTCAGCCCAACGCCCCCATACACCTTAAGACGACGCCCGAAAGTGCTCTGCATAAACCAACGATTAGCTTTTGCCATGGTTCCCTCCTTGGATTCTTGAATTTTTTCGTGCGCTAATTCTCTTTCGTGAAATTGCCGACTTAATTGTGTATTAAGAGTAATTCCAATCTCAGTCAATGCATTTTTTTGCGAACGCAACATTTCTGTGCGCTCATTAAGAAGTGCTCCTAATCCAGCTCTTAATGCATCAAGTTTTTGATTTTCTCCTTCTTTTACAGAAGGACCCCCCGCCGCTTCAAATTCCTTACGGAGATTAGCAATTTTCACATCAATCTCCCCTAAAGCCTTTCTTCCCGCTTCTGCGTACTGACCCATCCCCACAGCAATATGGGCTTCACGAGCTTGCTCAAAATTACGACGATTTATCTCTAGTGCCCCCCCCCCCAGGTCAGAACGAAGACGTGCTTGATACCGAGTTGAAATATACGCCTGCATCGCTAGTTCATATCCACTACGCAATCCCTCGACCCCTTCTGGAGAGGTACCCACTTCCCCGCCCTCTTGCCCACGAGGTCCAGTTGGTGGAGTACCGGGAGGAGTTTCTGGTCCCGTTGGGTCAACTGGTGGCACGACAACTTCTGGATCAGCTGGTTTAAGATAGACAACATCAAGACCATTCCTGCGTGCCTCACGAGCTTCCAATATTTTATTTTTTGAATTGAAAGCAACAACCTCCGAACTTGCCATCAATTTTACTAAATTAACATTAGGCTTATTAATGTTATTTAGAATAAACTCGCGTGCTTTTAGCTGACCTTGCTTCTCAGCAAACAACTCCTCTTTTATCTGATCCTTTTTTTCTTGTTCCAACACCTCTGCCATCAACTCAACTCTTTTGGCACTAACCTCATTCTTTATTTCTTCTTCCGAAACCTTTCCGTCAGGACACTTGCCTTCCTTAAGTCTCTCAGCCGCTAATTGTTGTAGTCGTTGTTCAACTTTTAATGCTTCTTTGGAATTCTTTGGTTTTTTCAATTCTTCTACTCTGTTTATTGCATCTTTAAGAAGACTTTTTTTCCATGCTTTTTGTAACGCATCGCGTACTTCTCCTTTTTCAGAAGCAATATTTTGATATTTATCTTTAGCATTTGCAATATAATCTCCCAATGCTGCACCACCACTCTTCTGGGCATCTTCATATTCTTTCTTTGATTCTGGCCTTACCCTTGCCATTACCTGCACAAATTGCTCATCAGAAAGGCTACCAATAAGCGCACGGTCATCAATTACGGTTCCAATGTTACCTGAATCAAGCTCCTTTTCGGTTCGCTGTGCGTCCCGTCGTAGGTCTTCTACGCGTTTTTGTATTTCTTTTTTTTGGTCATCGGTGGCATTTTCATACGATTTTTTATAACCCTCACTTTCTCGAATCTTATCCAAAACCTCCTGAGTTTTCTCTTTACTAAACTTTTCTCTAAATTCACTGTCCTCCACGTCTCCGCCCATCTCCTCATTAGACCCAAGATACTCTCGATAACGATTTATATTTCTTTGCGTTTTTCTCTCTTCCTGGGTCAGTGGACCCTCTACACCACCCCTTACCCTCACAACATTGACGTCAGGACCTATTTCTGTTGCGTCAGCAAAATCACGATCGTTTTCATTAGACTCATCCAGATCAACCTCTCCATAGCTGCCATTTTTGTGGTCTCTCAACGCCTCTTGAGCTTCTTTTTTCTCATTTTGCACCTCCTGATCATTCTTGTCATTTCCCTTTTCTTCAAGCTTCTTAAGCCACTTGGCAATTGCGTTAAACACTTTGTCGGCTACACTTTCCTTTTTTTCTATGCCCTTTGGTACTTCCACCATAAATTTTTAAAATTAATAGTTACGAAATTACAAAAAGTTGATATTGTCCCTATTTTACGTCGGCGATGTATACCATGTCAATCCCGTTAGAAGCAGAAACGCGCTGCGTGCCCTCGCAGCTTCTAACGGGATCAACGTTGTGCTTTGTTCGATTTCAATTTGTGAATCAATACATGTATAAAACCGGGAACAAGAGAGAGAATAAAAAGGCCAAGGAGTACTTTTTCGAGATATCTATCGAGATTGGGAATAGATGTACCAAAGAAATAACCAAGAGAAACAAAACAAGCCGTCCATACTGCTATTCCTACGCAATCATAGAGAAAAAACCTTGGAAACGACATGTGCCCCACACCGGCAAACGTCGGTATAGCAGTGCGTACTATAGGGAAAAAATGGCCAATGAGTGCGGCAAACGAACCATACTTTTTATAAAATTCATGAGTCGTTTCAATATGAGCGCTATCAAAAAAAAGGGAATTTTTTCGTGAAAAAACCCTTGGTCCTGCAACTCTGCCAATGATATACCCAAGCGTATCCCCTATTAAAGCGCCGACCACAATAGAAAAAATAGCAACGGGAAGGGTAAAGATATTTTGAGAAACCAAGATTCCAATGGCAAACAATAAGGTGTCGCCAGGCAAAAAGAACCCAATAAGAAGACCAGTCTCCGCGATAAGGAGACTAGTGACACCTATATACCCAAACGACTGGAGAAAGTGAACAATATCCATCGTAACTATTTCTGTTTAAGTTGTTCGATGTCGGCTAAAAGCTTTTGCAGGCCTGATTCGATCTTCTCGAGTGTCATTTTTGTTGCACTCTCGTCCTCCTCATCTTCCTCTTGAATTTTATCCATATCCTTTTCAAGCCCCTTCACGTCTTCCGAGATATCTTCCACATCATCACCAAGCTCTTTGACCTCCTCCTCGATACTCTCGATATCATCCCCCACCTCCGCCAGACTCTCCATGCTGCGATTTACCGTCATCTGAATAAAAATGGCGAGATAAATGGCCTCAAGTGAAACAAGGGTGGTGAGGATAAGAAGAATACTATCAGTGCTTACGCCAAAAAAACGTAATCCAAAAATCCCTATAAAAAATAGAGTGTGAATACCAATAGAAAGAGGGGTGCCTACCCATTGGGTAGCCCCAAAAGCAAGACGTTTTAACATACGTTTAGATATTTAGGCGTTAGAATCACAAACTTAAACCTCTCAAAAGACCTACCCAGATCAAACGCGAATCCTCAAGGGGGAGTCAGATTATATCGCTATAATAGGAGGGTCATAACAGTCACCCCCTTGGAGAAGAGCGATGATCTGGGTAGGTCGAAAAACAGTAGCAAACTCTGGATTCCCGCCTATGCGGGAATGACGAACGATGTTACTCGATTTCGTAGGTTATGGAGATACTTACCCTAATTTCATTCGATCCCGCCTCGATGCGAGGCGCCTCTCCCCCCACGGATTTCGATGCTCCTAAAGAATAATTTTCGTACGCTCCATAATAAGGCTGTGTACCCCCACCCTCTTGAAAAGACACCACCCTTCCTAACTGAAATCCTCCTGCTTTAGCAATATCAACCGCCTGCCTCTTTGCTTTTTCTATTGCCTCTGTACGTGCCTGTTCTTTATATTTAGTTTCATCATCAACAACAAATGAAAGTTGAGAAACGGAGTTTGCCCCCCTATTTACCACACCCGACAATATATCTCCCACCACACTGAAATCGCGCGCCTTAACCTGAACATCTTGAGAGATCGTATAACCAACTATTGCAGGAGGAGGACATACCCTTGCGTCTATTGCAACGGGGGAACATAGCGTGTTTTCATAGCGAGGCGATACATTGTACCCTGTCGTCTTAATATCTTTTTTATCAACATGATTTGCTATTACAAAGTCAATGGCGCTATTTACCTTCTTACTATTTTGACTTTGAAGTTCAGCCAAGTTTTTTCCCCCTTCTGTAACCACACCAAAAGAAAATTTTGCCACGTCAGGTAACACTACCGCCTTTCCTTCTGCAGAAACAGTAAAACTCTTTACCTCTACCGACTTCCCATAAAGCTGTACATATGCATACGCAGAAAAAGCCACCACAAGAATGGCCACACTACCAGCGATACCAGAAAAATTTTTTATGTGCGAATGCATACGCACCAGTATGGTTATTTACAGTATACCAAGGGGAGAAATATATACAACCACTCATTAATGCACATCCTGTGTATAACAACAAATTGTATCACCTCACAACTCTGAGTAAAAAAATAGATAGTGCCTCTGGTGTATCGAAGGTCTACCATTCAGCCGGAGGCTGATCCGCCCCTGGCGGAAAGGAAACCCTTCGACAAGCTCAGGGACTATAGGGTGAATACTCACTTGCTCAGAGTTGTGAGCTGATACAACAAAATCTCTTTACAATATATGTATTTAGTTATATAAACACCTTAGCTTCTCGAAAGGAGAAAATACGATGAGTAATAACCTCGCCATTGATCATGTGAAAAAAGTCTGCAGACCTTATACTAGTACCGCATGCAGCTTCCTCCTTCTCACTCAAGGTGGATTTGAATGCGCCAAGGGTACTCAATTTCAGGCGATTATTGCAGAACGAAGGGCTGCAAAGACAATGAATGCCACAGGGGATAATTGTTCGGGTCCCCCCCCCACCTTACGCCTCATTAAAAATGAACCACAAAACCAGCAATCATGCTGGTTTTTAAATATCAAAAACTTCACCCCTCTCAGGAATAGCAACCTTAAGTGGAGGATAGATTTCGCCCACTTTTTGTTTAAATGTTATTGCCTGTGGCATTTCAGTATGTACTAAAAATACATTTTTGACTCCCTTTGTTTTTGCGAGATACAAAAGAAGACCTGACTGGTCAGCGTGCGCGCTTAGCTCATCAAGCACCTTTATCTGTGCGCGTACCTCGTAAGATTCACCGAGAATCTTCACAGGACTTATGCCATCCTTAATCTTTCTCCCTAACGTATCCTCCGCCTGATATCCTGTAATCAGAATAATATTATTTGGGTTACTTACTCCATGTTTTAAATGATGCAACACACGCCCCCCTTCAGACATGCCCGATGCAGAAATCACCATAAGTGGACCCTCTTTTCTATTAAGTATCTTTGATTCTTCAACCCCGTGTGTATAGATGAGATCCTTAAACGCAAAGGGAGATTCACCCCTCGCCTTAAATTCATGCATCACCATGTCGCTAAAATCTCTCTGGTGGCGTCCAAAAATCTCGGTAAAACTCTGCGCAAGAGGACTATCAATGTAAATGGGGATACGAGGAATCTCGTGCGCATCAGCAAGCTTATGCAATGCATAAATAAGCTCCTGGGTTCTCCCCAGAGAAAAAGCAGGGACAATGACCTTCCCCCTCGTGCGAACAATCGTGGTAATTATCTCCTTAAGATCACCGGCTACGTCTGAGATTGGTCTGTGATTTTTGTTCCCATACGTACACTCCATCACAAGTGTATCAACCTCCTCTTCAATATATTCACGCGAATGAATGATAGGCACATCTTCTCTCCCAAGATCTCCAGTAAACGCCAACGTCTTTTTTGTCCCCTCATCCTGTATCTCGAGTAGAATGACCGAAGACCCCAAAATATGCCCAGCGTCATATAACTTAAACCGAATATTCCCATTCAAAGTAATCCACGCGTGGCTTTCACGCACATAAGGGTGCGGCTTGAGGTGAGGAAAAACGCGTTTTGCATCCTCCTGCGTATAAAGAGGCGTAATAAACTCTCCTTCTGTCCGTTTACTATTCAAATCATTTGTAATCTGTTTCTGGAGCATGCCAGAATCCTCAAGCATGCAACGTGCAATGTCTGCCGTGGCATCACTACAGTGAATACTCCCCTTAAATCCATCGCGCACTAAAATAGGAAGCGCTCCACAGTGATCAAGATGTCCGTGTGAGAGAATCACCGCATCAATATCTCCAGCCTTAAAGGGCAAGTTCCTATTCCACTCCTCCACCACACTTCTTTTTCCCTGATGTAAACCGCAATCTAAAAGCAACTTAAAACCACCCACCTCAATAAGATGCTTCGACCCTGTCACACCCTGCGCCGCTCCAAAAAAAGTAATTCGCATATGGTTCCATTCTACACAAAATAAAGCAAACAAAAAACCCGCCACCATGACGAGTTTTTGTGTGTAGATAAAATGCATCAAACAAAAACCCTTGAGTTTGGATACAGAGCGCGAAGGGGGCGAGACTTTTCACGAGGCGTATTCAATTAATACGGTGAGTGAAAAACGTAGCCACCGACAAAGCTATGTGCCAAACCCAAGGGTTTTAAACCTTACATGACGCACTCCTTACATTTACCCTTATGGGATATAATCTCGACAACCGCCGAGAGACCCACGAGCGTATAGACAACTCGTGTGAGTAGCGAACTATCCCCTCCCAAAAGTGAACTTATACTCCATCCCCATACGCCAACGGCAAGCCAATTAAGACCACCAATGATAAGGAGAAGAAACGTAAGCATGTGTACTGATTTCATAATAAAATAGCTTTTAAAACAACGACCTTTAAAAGATCAACTTCTTCACGTATAGTACCATAAAAGGAACATGAAATCACGACCATCTATCCACAACCAAGAAAAAACACTCCCCCTCTCATTTTTTGATCGCTCCACCATCATGATCGCACAGGAGTTACTCGGGAAGGTATTAGTACATCATATAAGGGAAAACACACTGCGCCTTATTATAAACGAGGTAGAGGCATATGATGGACCACATGATAAGGCATCACACGCCCACAGAGGAGTCACCCCGCGCAATCAAGTTATGTTTGGTGAGGCTGGCCATTGGTACCTTTATCTTGTCTATGGCATGCATTGGATGCTTAATATCACAACGGGTCCAAAAGATTACCCCGCAGCAATCTTAATACGGGGTGGGTACCCTTCGACTGGCTCAGGGCAAGTACACTCTGGTGGAACATTAATAAGCGGACCAGGAAAAATAACTAAGTATCTCGGTCTTAATTATTTCTACAATACACTTCCAGCACTACAAAAAACAGGGCTCTGGTTTGAAGATTGTGGGATAACAATTCCACCAAAAAACATGATCAAGAAAAAAAGAATTGGCGTAGACTACGCTGAAAAATGGAAAGATAAGCTTTATAATTTTTCATTTCTCCTGTAGGCTCAAAATAGTTCATAACAATAACGTCTAAAATCTAAGGAAGTCGGACTTCCTTAGATTGGATCGGGAGATGTGACAATGGACAACTACTCATTTGTTGTACTTATATCCTCACGACCCGTAGGAACATACTCAACTTTCTACGACGCATTCCGCGTCTTCTGGAAACACATGCACAGATATGCACGAGCAGGGAGAGAAATTATCAATACCGAACATCGTATTGCCTTCAAAGAAAAAGAGGAAAAAAGACTTGGACTTACCTACTATTTTTATGGGGCAAAAGAGTTCGCAAGAAGTGTTGACTTACTTACCATGGGCGGTCGGCTCAAAAGAAAAAAGAAGGAAGAGCAAGAAGAGATCGAACGAATCTTCCTGGCTATGTATATGTATGGTTGGACTATTAGTATCATTGAAGAGTGGCATCCCAACAATCTCAAAGATCCTATCGCAATGTTACACCAAACACACCAAACAAAAAGAGCCCCATAAGGCTCTCTTTTTTACTCTCCCCTCTTTTCATCGTCATTCTTATCACGAGAAACAAATGTCTCCGCTGCTGTAAGAATTTCCTTGAGTGTATTCATAGATCGTGCATGTCGTAGTAAACATAGGGGAATATCAAAACCAAGCAGGCAATTCCCACCCGAAAACCAACTCCTTGCTACCCCCTTTCCATGTGCATCAACAAGGATTCTCCCAATTCTATAGGCAAACCGTAACCGCATCTCATCCTCGATCGTGATAGGGATTTTCATGAGATAAGAGAAATCTCCCTCACAACGACTTACCTCTACCACAAATCTCCTCCCAAACTGTTTCTCAAGATACAAAATAACATTACGCAAAGGAAGAGTAAGAAGATCTTCATACGGCTTCTGAATAGTGTCCTTGATACTATCCATAATCGCAACCTCCAGCTTTCAATATACTCCCAAAAGAATACACCACTTCCGCAAAAAAGAAAACGGGTATATGCCCGTCTTTTTATTTCTTTAATTCTACATCATGAAATTAAGATCTACCGCCACCACATATTTCACTACCCCTTTCCCAATAGGCTGTGCCGTGCTCCTGAAATTCAAGTCTGCCTGTAACAGGATTATATACATAAACAATACATCCGCAATTTTTAAGTTCTGCCTCTTTCAATTTTTCCACATACATCCTTCCCGTCCACCTCTCAAGATTATAACGAAACGCGCGTGCAGTACCCCCGTGCGTCACTACAAGAACTTTTTGACCCGCACGAATAGAGAAAAGAGTCCCAATAAAACGATAGACCCGCTCACATACGTCCGACTGGCTTTCACCACCCGGTGGTCGCGCATAAAAGTATCCGAACTCCTTCCAATACACCCTAAGCCAAGGAAAGTAGGTATCTACCTCTGCGGTTGTCATATCATACGTGTATCCCGTATCTCGTTCACGAATAAGATCGCTCGTACGCAACTTCATATCCTTCAATTCCTCGAGGGTGTACGCCTTCAAAATTTCATCACGTGTTTGCTGTGTACGAAGATATCCCGAATCGTAGACAACATCAAACATCCCAAACTGTCTCCGAATATGTACTCCTGTTATTTCTGCCTGTTGAACACCGTGTGTCGTAATAGGAACCTCATGGTCAGGAACTCCCCGCACACAGGCGGCAGACTCCTCGTCAGGGAAATACACATTCCCTTTCTTTGCTGCATTTCTCTCGGATTCTGCATGACGCACAATAACAAGCAGCGACGGACGTTCAACCGCTTGGAACATATCTTATTCCTCCCTTTGCCTCGCCGTAGTTTTAACGTAGGCGGGCTTTGCCTCGCCAAAGTGGTTTCAACCACACGTAGGCGGGTTTTTCAATGTACCAACAAAAAAATAACATAAAAAACTCATCTTAGCAAATGGTTGTGTAGCAAGTTGAACACGTAAATTAAAAATCCCCCGAAAAGGATTCTATTTTTTATTGTATCCCTAATGCTTCTGGATGAGAAGAGAGCGTTTTATGAAATCCTATTCCCGCGCCCTTAAGCTCTTTCACGCATGGTTCATTTCCACATGCAAAAAAAGTTTTTACACGCTTACGTATAAGAAGCTTAATTGCCTCTTCGAAAGTACTCCCCCTAGGAAGAGGTTCATCTTTCCAGCGCACAATATCTTCATCCTCAACATCACAGATACGAACATGTGTTGCGCTCATGAGTGTTTTTGAAATAACAGTAGCCCCACCAACGCGTTCAATGCCATAAGCAACCCTGTGATTGTGCGGAGTTGGTCTGTCAAAACGAATGAAAAACTCACTTTCCTCAAATGCATGTTTCTTGAAATACAAGACAACATGATGTGCAATGGTGTGCTTAATATCAATGTTGGTTTGCTCTGTACTTCTTGTAATCACCTTCATAATACAAATCACTCGTTCACCCGCCTGAAACGTCTTAAGCTGTGCGAGCTTCAAAACCCCAGGGATACTCTCAACACGTTTTTGTATATACTCCTCATGTTCTCGCCCAATAGATTTCTGAAGAAGAGCATTCCAACCCTTCGTTGCGATTTCCCTACCTGTGTGGAAAACAAAATAAGCAACCAGAAAACCAAGCGGATATTCAATTACGGGTGTTCTGAAAAAATATTCCCCAATAACCCCAACGAAAGTAACAACCTCAATACGTCCATCACTAAGCGTTTCAATACCGTCCGCAACAAGACTTTCGTGAGCAATTTTCTTTCCTACATATATCTGATATCTCCCTAGTACCATAGAAAGCAAGGCGCTTACCCCAGTTACACCCACCACGAGCGGAAAATAGGTAGCACCCATGAGAAGCGGTTCTGTCCGCGGAAGCGAGACAAATGAATGTAGGTACTAAGAACCGGGATGCTTTCAATAAAACCAGTAATACATTGAAAAGCGAGCTGAAACGCCGTAACACAAAGAAGAAGTCCCACCGCAAAAGAAAAAATACTTTCAACATTCTTACGTCCAAATGGATATTCATCACCGTGAGGCATTCTCGCATAAAGAATTACAACTATCACGAGAAACGCCTGGAAAATATCCGCAACGTTATGATATCCATCCCCCGTTATCACGGGAGAATGAATATGAGTACCGACACCAATCTTTGTGACGACTTTTGCAAAATACATCAAAAGAACGATGCTCATCACGAAATAAGGCGAGAGGAAAAAGGATCCCTTCTTCATTACACAACCTCCTGTCTATTCACAACCATGAGAGGAACTGACGAACGAGCAAGAACCTGATCTACATAACTCCCTCTTCCTGTGCCACTTCCCCGTGCCATTACAATAAGAGAAGACCCTTCCTCGAAGCGTAGCTCTTACCATACCTTCAGAAACATCACGAGCTCCTTCAATAACACAGCGATAGAGAACACCATGTTCCTCACATAACCTACGAAGTTTTAAAAGAATATCTTTAGCACCCTCGCACATATGAAGACTCATGTCGTCAGAGCTCACTGTTGTATCAATCCATGTGGTATGCCACAGCTCCAAACCATATACAATCTGTTTCGCCAGAATAACACCATATTCTGCCGCACGAACCCCAGAATCTCCATCCCCAAAGGGAATCAAAATCTCCTTAACATCAATATCTCTTATGAACATAGATTCCTCAAAAGGGATGAGAAGCGAAATTGTACCAATCGTAGTCACATCTGAACCACCAACAAGAATACCGTCGGAAGAGATTCGACTCCCGATGGTAGTATTCGAAACAGAGTAATAATCATATACCCCAAGCTTCGAAAAAGTATTACTTTCGACAAATTCGTCTAGAGCATCCCAATCCATGGAAAGATCCTCAGGGACAAGAACAACAAGGCGAATTCCAAATTGAGTTGCCATATCACTTGCATAGGCAAGCTCACTTCTTCCTGTACGTGTATCTCTGTACATCACATATATTGCTGTAACCATTACAACACCTCCTTTCTTACAACGGACTAATACTTCTATAACATATAATTATGATTTTGTACAGATATTCATGAAAACAAAAAACCAGAAGTCTCTGGATTACACAACAAACAACTAATGACGTTTGTACACATTTATTCAATCGGGCGGAAGCGAAACAAGGCAAGCATGCCAAATACAAAAAGAAGCGTTGATGTGGTCGCAGAAACAAGGCAGTAGAAACACAAGGCTTTAATTACAAACACCTGCAGATACAAAAACCACAATGAAGCGAGAAACCCAAGCAACGTAAGTGACATTAGCACACGCAAAACACGCTTATCTTGCAAATCAAAATAAACGAACATTCCTATAAACAACGTGAAATAATACAACGCCCCCAAAAGCGCAACAGGAACACCCGCCACGACAGAGTATTCACTCGTCGTCACCGTCTCGCATCCATTAAAAACGGAACAGTTGAGCTCAAAACCAAGATAGTGTTGAGCAGTAAGATAGGTTGCATCGAGAAAACCGACAAAGCTCACCAACGCGATGCTAACAAACAGCCATTTAGGAACGTGTAGTGAGTTCATTGTTGATTATTGCCTTAAAATCATCATACCCTCTCGGCTGAATCTGTTTTCCATTTAAGAAAAAGGTGGGTGTTGCATTCACCGACGAACGAACACCGCTTTGATAACTTTGATCAATCCTCGCCTTCACTTCACTTGAATTACTATCGTTCTTGTATTGCTCAAGATCAAGACCAAGTTCCCCTGCAAATTTAGCAAATGCCTCGTCTGCGCTAAGAGACTCTGACCACGCCGCCTGACTTTCAAAAATTTTATCGTGCATCTCAAAAAACTTTCCCTGTTTGCCCGCCGCCTCTGCCGCATAAGACGCAATCCTCGCATTCCTATGCTGCTGGAGCGGAAAGTGACGATACACAAAGGCAATCTTGTCCCCAAACTCTTCAGTGACACGCTTCACGATAGGATAGTAGGCACCACAGGCGGGGCATTGAAAATCACTATATTCAATTAAAACAACCTTAGAATTTCTATTACCCTTTACCCAATCAGTAACAGAGATAGTCTCAGTAAGCACCGCCGATGGCACCTTCGAGGAAGACACAAGCTTTACCATGCCATATACGCCACCAACAACAAGAAGCAAAATGCCTGTCCAAAGCGCAAGACGCCTCATCATACGCCCACGCTGAAACGTTTGCATTTTTTTTCTCTTCTCCTCTTGTTTAAGCTCATAACTACCCCTTATGTCTGTTGTAGTACGTGTGTCTTGTTCCATATTAAAGTATTGTTATAAAAAAGTTTACCATATTTATGTCTTTATTCAAAAAAAGAGACGCTGTTGTAACGTCTCATAATGTAATATTAAAATCTACTGCATCAAAGAGCGGAGGAAACATCTTGAGCTGGGCGGAGGGGAGTTTCATAGGAACGGTCCCTTTTTCTTTTGAATACGTAGTTGGATCAAGTTCACACATCTCCTCAAGCGGACAAAAATGCATATGAATCACAGTAAGCACTTGTGAAAGAATAGCATCTCGCTTAAATGCGGAACCATACGCAATCTGCATTGTATAGGGTCCCATAATAAAAACACCAGTAAGACCGGGATCATAAAAAGATCCTCTACCACCTCAGATTCCATAACCCTTCTCCTTGGAAAACGATGAAAAGAAAGTTTTTCAGGTCCGTCATGAATCTCCCTGTCAAAATTGATTTCAATATTATAAGGAAAAGCGGACATGTATCCAAGTCTGTAGCACATCACATACATCGCCACCCCTCTTTCCACTATGAGAATGATCTGTCTCAAGAATAACAAAAATTCAACAAAACACCATACCAGGTAGTAGAAAGTCGACTTGTTTAAAAAAGGTTGAGTTTATTTAAGATGAGATTGTTTAGAATGTTCTTTGATATACCTCGTAACGTAATAATAGATTGTCGACTTTTCACTACCTGGCATACCTGGCGCTGTTCGATAACCTCATAATTACTAGTGCCTGAGCTTGTCGAAGGCCTACATTTCTTTAAGGAAACCCTTCGACTTTGCTCAGGGAATATCATGTTTCCGAACAGCGCCGACATACCTAGACAAAAAAGAAAAACCGAGCTTTCTCGGTCCTATATTTTTTGTGGAACTTCCTTATTTGGATGTAGTTCGAGGAAAAAGTGAGGAGCAGAGTAAGTAATAGTTAAGATACTATTGCGTCGAGCACCACAGCTTTTGACGAAGAAATACGCCAAATACGGAAGTTCTATGCTACTTCTTTCTTGGAATGGAGAGATACACCGCATACCAATCATTCCGAATCGCCTCTTGTGCCTGCTTTAATGTCATTCTCCCCTTACACACCTCACGATGTAAATAATTCTCCACCACATCCTTCTCATGAAATCCTGGACGTGGATTGGCGGGTTCTGGCCAAAGATTAGTAACATCATTCGATCCACCAAGTTCAAGAGGAATAAAATGATCGATCTCATATGCCCCATGTGGCGTGGGGTAAGAAACACCATACCGCCTACACACCTCGCGCTTCAGAGCAGTCGACACACTACGAACCTCTTTCGTATATCCATGCCGACAAACATCGTTAGCTGTCACGTGAGACAACACATTACCCGGTGTAA